>NZ_JBHWLC010000010.1:0-169292 GCF_042730635.1 Streptomyces sp. NPDC059917 | reverse complement strand
GGCTTCATCGTTCGACTTGCATGTGTTAAGCACGCCGCCAGCGTTCGTCCTGAGCCAGGATCAAACTCTCCGTGAATGTTTACCCGTAATCGGGTTCCCACTCGCGTTGAGCGGGACAGTCATGCCGGAATATGGCCGACCGTCCACTGCGTCCTCGCTGTTGTGGTTGCCTGCAAGCACCCGAAGGCCTCACAGGTCTTTTTCAAAGGAACCTCATCCACCGAAGTGGACGGGGTATCAACTTCTGGCGTTGATTTTTGGCACGCTGTTGAGTTCTCAAGGAACGGACGCTTCCTTTGTACTCACCCGCAGTATCACTACTGGGGCTTTCCTCCGGGCTTCGTTCTTCGTTTCCGACTCTATCAGACTCTTTCGTGTCCGATTCCCGGTCGAAGCGGGATCTCGCTTTTCGCTTTCCAGGTCTTCGCTTTCGCGTTTCCCTTTCCGGCGATTCCGACTCTATCAGAAGTTTTCCACCGGTTTTCCCGGCGTTCACGTCCTGAAAAGGAGTTGGCTGTGCCCCGTGCATGGAAATTGAATTCCTTGAGGGGGGCGAGAAAGACTTTAAACCATCGCTGCCGAACTTGTCCAGTTCGAGGCAACCGTTCGAATCTACCTCCCCGCTGGCACCGTGTCAACGGCGTTTGCGGGACGACGAGGAGACTAGCAGCTCAGCTGCCCGGTCCGCACATCAGGCGGCGGTCGGGAGGGTCGCGCTCTGGTCGGCGGCTTCGACGTCGCCGACCTCGCCCGCGCGAACGGCTCGGCCGCCGAGGACGTACACGTACAGCAGGAACAGCACCTCCACCACGACCCCGATGCCGATGCGGGCCCAGGTGGGCAGGCCGGAGGGGGTGACGAACCCTTCGAGCGTGCCCGCCACGAAGAGCACCGCGGCGAGGCCGATGGCCATGCCGAGGGCCGAGCGGCCCTGTTCGGCGAGGGCTTCGCGGCGGGTGCGGGGGCCCGGGTCGATGACCGTCCAGCCCAGGCGCAGGCCCGTACCGGCGGCGACGAAGACTGCGGTCAGTTCGAGCAGGCCGTGCGGAAGGATCAGGCCGAGGAAGACGTCGAGGCGGCCGGCCGAGGCCATCAGGCCGATGCCGATCCCGAGGTTGAGCATGTTCTGGAAGAGGATCCAGAGCACCGGGAGGCCGAGGAAGGCGCCGAAGACCAGGCAGATCGCGACGGCCTGGGCGTTGTTCGTCCAGACCTGGGCGGCGAAGGAGGCCGCGGGGTGGCTGGAGTAGTACGTCTCGTACTGCCCGCCGGGGCGGGTCATCTCCCGCAGGTCCTGCGGCGCCCCGATGGTGGCCTGCACCTCGGGGTGGACTGCTATCCACCAGCCGATGAGCGCGGCCAGCGCCGTCGACAGCACCGCGGTGGGTATCCACCAGCGGCGGCTGCGGTAGACGGCGGCCGGGAATCCGGCGGTGAAGAAGCGGGTGACGTCGCGCCAACCGGCCCGGCGGGCGCCGGTCACCGTCGCGCGGGCGCGGGCGACGAGCTGGGTGAGGCGGCCCGTCAGCATCGGGTCGGGCGCGCTCGACTGGATCAGGGAGAGGTGGGTCGAGGTCCGCTGGTAGAGCGCGACGAGCTCGTCGACCTCGGCCCCGGTGAGGCGGCGGCCGCGGCGCAGGAGCACCTCCAGGCGGTCCCACTCCGCGCGGTGCGCGGCCACGAAGACGTCGAGATCCATCCGGTTGCCGCTCCCCTGCCCCAGGTTCCCTGTTCCTACTGTGGTCAGCTTGGCAGACTTGATGAACAAGGGGCGGGGCAGGTCACGTGAAGGGTGTGCGTCGGTGAGCGATCTGGTGACGGGGGACGCGGTCGTCCTGGGACTGAGGCCTGCGAGGCTGCCGAGCCGGGGAGTGGCGTTCGTCCTCGACCTGATCGTGTACTTCGTCGGCTATCAGGTGATCAACATCGGCTTGATCTTCGCGATCGGCTCGCTGGACAGCGCCGCCTTCGCGGCGGTCATGGTCGGGAGCTTCCTGCTCTTCATGGTCGGCGCGCCGATCGCGGTGGAGACGCTGAGCCACGGGCGTTCGCTCGGGAAGCTCGCCTTCGGGCTGCGGGTGGTGCGCGACGACGGCGGGCCGATCCGCTTCCGGCACGCGCTGGTGCGCGGTGCGATGGGCGCGGTGGAGCTGCTGGGCACCTCGGGGATCGTGGCCTGCATCGCTTCGCTGGTGTCGGAGCGGGGCCGACGGCTCGGTGACGTCTTCGCGGGGACGCTGGTGGTCCGCGAGCGGGTGCCGGGGGCCCGGGTGGTGCCGGTGCCGCCTCCGCCGCCGGGGCTGGCCGGGCGGTTCACCGGGCTGGACCTGTCGGGCGTGCCGGACCCGCTGTGGCTGGCGATCCGCCAGTACCTGACCCGGATGGGACAGCTCGACCCGCAGGTGGGCGCGGCGATGGCGGTGCGGTTGGCCGACGACCTGGTGGCTCGTACGGGGACGCCGCCGCCCCCGGGGGTGCCGGCCGCGGCGTACCTGGCGGCCGTGGTGCACGAGCGGCAGTCGCGCGACGCGGCGCGGGCCTTCGGGGGTGCTGGTCCGGTGGCGTACGGGGCTCCCGCGTACGGGGGTCCCGGGTACGGGGCTCCGCAGCCGGTGGCTCCCGCGGGGGCGGTGGTGCCGGTGGCGCCCGCCGGGGTCGCTGCTCCGGTCGTGCCGCAGGTGCCGCGGGCCGGTGGATTCGCGCCGCCGGGGTAGGGGCCGGTTCCCGGCCCTCCCTCCGGGGGCGCCTCAAACGCCGGCGGGGCTGGGAGATGGGGCGCCTCGAACTCCCCCGGCTACCGCTGGGAGGTGCCCCCGGGCGGGGCTGGATTGCCCTCGGGGTCAGTCGTGGGGCGGGAAGGTCGAGGGTGGGGTCTCCAGGTGTTCCAGTTCGACGCCGGGGGCCGAGAGGACCACGTCGCCGGCCAGGTGGACCGTGTGCACCTCGCCGGTGTCCAGCGCGCTGATCCGGTAGGTGTCCACCAGGAGCGGGCCGCTGTCGGTGGCGTGTTCGGCGCGCTCGGTCAGCTGCCAGGCCTGGTCGACCGTGCGGGGCGCGAGCACCGGGTCGGTGAGGGCCACCAGGCGGACCCGGGTCGCCGGGTCGCCCGGCGCGAGGCGCAGCAGGCGGGCCGTGGAGACGAGGAAGGCCGGCGAGGTGCCGGTGAAGCCCGAGGCGCGGACGTTGCCCTCGGTGGCTTCGGCGCCGGTGGGGTCGGTGCGGACCCAGGTGACCCCGTCGATCGCGGCGCCCCGCACCTGCCAGCTGGAGGCGTTCAGCTCCATCCGGATCGGACGGCCCAGCTCGTCGACGGCCAGGTCGACGGAGCCCCGGTGGCCGCCTTCCGGGGTGGTGAGCTGGGCGACGTACCGCCAGCCGGAGGGCCCGGGCGCGCAGTGGAAGTGCTCCTCGCCGAGCGGGGTGTGGTCGTGCGTGTCGTGGAGCGAGTAGCGGCCGCGCGGCATGGCTCAACTTTCGGGCTGGGTACGGGTCAGGCCCCCGGGCGTATCGCTGCCGGGGGCCTGTCCGTCGTGCGGTGGTGGTGCCGTCGATCCGGAGGGATCAGTAGCGGTAGTGGTCCGGCTTGTACGGGCCGGCCACGTCCACGCCGATGTAGGAGGCCTGCTCCGGGCGCAGGGTGGTGAGCTTGACGCCGAGGGCGGCGAGGTGGAGGCGGGCGACCTTCTCGTCCAGGTGCTTGGGCAGCACGTAGACGCCGGTCGGGTACTCCTCGGGCTTGGTGAAGAGCTCGATCTGGGCCAGGGTCTGGTCCGCGAAGGAGTTCGACATCACGAAGGAGGGGTGACCGGTGGCGTTGCCGAGGTTCAGCAGACGACCCTCCGACAGCACGATCAGGACCTTGCCGTCGGCGAACTTCCAGGTGTGGACCTGCGGCTTGACCTCGTCCTTGACGATGCCCTCGATCTTCGCGAGACCGGCCATGTCGATCTCGTTGTCGAAGTGACCGATGTTGCCCACGATCGCCTGGTGCTTCATCTTGGCCATGTCGGCGGCCATGATGATGTCCTTGTTGCCCGTGGTCGTGATGAAGATGTCCGCCGTCTCGACCACGTCGTCCAGCGTCGCGACCTGGTACCCGTCCATCGCCGCCTGCAGCGCACAGATCGGGTCGATCTCCGTCACGATGACCCGGGCGCCCTGACCGCGCAGCGACTCGGCGCAGCCCTTGCCGACGTCGCCGTAGCCGAAGACGACCGCCGTCTTGCCACCGATGAGAACGTCGGTCGCGCGGTTGATGCCGTCGATCAGCGAGTGGCGGCAGCCGTACTTGTTGTCGAACTTCGACTTCGTCACCGCGTCGTTCACGTTGATCGCCGGGAAGAGCAGGTTGCCCTCCGACATCATTTCGTACAGGCGGTGGACACCGGTGGTGGTCTCCTCGGTGACGCCGCGGATCTCGGACGCGAGCTGCGTCCACTTCTGCGGGGCCTCGCCCAGGGTGCGGTTGAGCAGCGTGAGGATGTAGGCGTACTCCTCGGAGTCCGCCGTCGACGGGTCCGGGGCCGCGCCGGCCTTCTCGAACTCGACGCCCTTGTGGACGAGGAGGGTGGCGTCACCACCGTCGTCGAGGATCATGTTCGGGCCGCCGGTGGGGGTGTTCGGCCAGGTCAGCGCCTGCTCCGTGCACCACCAGTACTCCTCCAGGGTCTCGCCCTTCCAGGCGAAGACGGGGACGCCGGCCGGGGCCTCGGGGGTACCGGTCGGGCCGACCGCGATGGCGGCGGCGGCGTGGTCCTGGGTGGAGAAGATGTTGCAGGAGGCCCAGCGGACGTCGGCGCCGAGCGCGACGAGGGTCTCGATGAGCACGGCGGTCTGGACCGTCATGTGCAGGGAGCCGGTGATGCGGGCGCCGGCGAGCGGCTGGGCCGCGGCGTACTCGGCGCGGATCGACATCAGGCCGGGCATCTCGTGCTCGGCGAGGGTGATCTCCTTGCGGCCGAAGGCGGCGAGGGAGAGGTCGGCGACCTTGAAGTCCGTCAGGTGGGCAGTCATGCGTGCGCTCCTCGTGGTGGAGAGGTGGGTACGGCTGAGTCGTGCACCGACGGGTCGGCGCACCGAGCACAGTCCGTCGGAGGCCCTCTCTCCCCACGGCCGGTCACGAGGACCGCCCGACCGCCATCAGCGGCGACGCCTGACACTGCTGAAGAATCTACACCGATCGGCCGAGTGTGCCCCAGCTGGTCGCCGGAACCGGCCAGGGTCGGATTCAGGGCCGTTCGGCGGGTCGCGGAAGCGGCCAGGTCCCGGCTTCGGGCCGTCCGACGGAACTTTTTAGGGCCTTTTGGACTTTTGATCGGCCCCTTATCTGCGAGACGATGCCGGTGGATCGCCAGCATCCGCGCGGTCCACGGCGTGAGGAGACAGCAGTGACCAGTCCGGCAGGCCCTTCGGGCAATGGGGGCGCGAGCGGGCAGGAGCGCCTGAAGCTGCTCGCCGTGACCGCGTGCCCCACGGGGATCGCGCACACCTACATGGCCGCGGAGAAGCTCCAGCAGGCGGCCGAGCGCCTCGGCATCGACATGAAGGTGGAGACGCAGGGCTCCATCGGAGCCGAGAACGTGCTCACTGACAACGATGTCAGGCAGGCGGACGGCATCATCATCGCCGCCGACAAGGAGGTCGACCGCGAGCGCTTCATAGGCAAGCGCGTCCTGTCCGTCGGCGTCGCGGACGGCATCCACAAGCCCGAGGAACTCATCGAGCGCGTGCGGACCGCGCCGGTGCAGGAGGGCGCGGCGGCCGCGGCCGGTTCCGGCGGGGGCGGCGGCAAGGAGCGCAGCCTCGCCTACAAGGCGCTGATGAACGGCGTCTCCTACATGATCCCGTTCGTGGTGGTCGGCGGTCTGCTGATCGCGATCGCGCTGGCGCTGGGCGGCCACGCCACCGAGACGGGCTACGCCGTCACTCCGGGCACCTTCTGGGACCACATCTTCCAGATCGGCGTCCTGGGCTTCACCCTGATGATCCCGATCCTGTCCGGCTACATCGCCTATGCCATCGGTGACCGGCCCGCACTCGTGCCGGGCATGATCGGCGGCTTCATCGCGAACACCGGCTCGCTCTACGACTCCAAGGCGGGCGCGGGCTTCATCGGCGCCATCGTCACGGGCTTCCTGGCCGGCTTCCTGGTCCTGTGGATCAAGAAGGTCAAGGTTCCCAAGGTCGTCCAGCCGATCATGCCGATCATCGTGATCCCGATCATCGCCACGACGGCGCTGGGCCTCTTCTTCATCTACGTCATCGGCAAGCCGATCTCCTGGATCTTCGAGAACCTGACGAGCTGGCTGTCCGGGATGACCGGCACCAGCGCGATCCTGCTCGGCGCGCTGCTCGGCCTGATGATCGCCTTCGACATGGGCGGTCCGGTCAACAAGACGGCCTTCCTCTTCGGTACGGGCCTCATCGCCTCCGGCAACTACGCGGTCATGGGCATGTGCGCGGCCGCCATCCCGGTCATGCCGCTCGGCCAGGGCCTGGCCACGGTGCTGCGCCGCAAGCTGTACTCCGACCAGGAGCGCGACACCGGCATGGCGGCCCTCTTCATGGGCATGTTCGGCATCTCCGAAGGCGCCATCCCCTTCGCCGCGGCCCGCCCCGCCATCGTCATCCCCGCGAACATGCTCGGCGGCGCCGTCGCCGGTGCCATCGCGGGCGTCGCCGGAGTCGGCGACCACGTCCCCCACGGCGGCCCCGTCGTCGCCGCCCTCGGCGCGATCAGCGGCTGGGTCTGGTTCCTCATCGCCATCGCGGCCGGCACGGTGGTCACCGCGCTCACCACGAACGCGCTGATCGAGCTCAAGGCGCGCAAGCAGAACGGCGGCGCGGCCGTCTCCGGCGGCGGCGCGCTCGCCCCCGAGCCGGCCCTCGCGGGGGTCGGAGCGGGCGCGGGCGCCGCCGCGGCCGTACGGACTGCCCCCGCGGGCGCGGCGGGCGTCGCCGCTCCCGCCACGGCGGACGGGAAGGCCGAGGTGCTCTCCGGTTACCTGACCGAACAGACGGTGAAGACCGAGCTGGCGGCGGACGGCAAGGAGGCCGCGATCCGCGAGATGGCGGCGATGCTGGCCACCACCGGCAACGTCCGGGACACCGAGGAGCTGGTGCGGGTCGCGCTGGCCCGCGAGGCGCAGGGCACCACGGGGCTCGGCGAGTCGATCGCCATCCCGCACGCCAAGACGGATGCGGTCAGCCGCCCCACCGTCGGCTTCGCCCGGTCCGCCGAGGGCATCGAGTGGGGCGCCCTGGACGGTACGAAGGCCCAGCTGGTCTTCATGATCTCCGTACCGGAGGCCGCCGCCGGGGACGAGCACCTGCGGATCCTCGCGCTGCTCTCGCGCAAGCTCATGGACTCCGACTTCCGGGCCCGGCTCCAGTCGGCGCCGGACGAGGCGGCCATCCTCGACGTGCTGCGCGAGATCCGCTAGGGCCGGACCCCTCCCTCCTCGCGTCCCCCGGGCCCCGTACCGCCACCTCGGCGGTACGGGGCCCGCGCGCGCTGCGTACGCTTCCCCGCGCACGGAACGCACAGGGAGGGCACGCACGATGGAACGGACACGGCGCAGGCCGGGACGCAGGCTCGGGATCTGGGCGGTGGCGCTGATGGGGTTGGGGGCGCTGCTGGCCGTCGGGGTCGGGTGGGGCGGCGGGCTGCTGATCGACGAGGAGTACGACCTGCGCTCCGTGCCCGGCTCCTCGATGGATCCCGCCCACCCGAGCGGCAGCCAGGTGTGGATCGAACGGATCGCCACGCGTGACGTGCGGCGCGGGGAGGTCGCGCTGATCGCGCCGCCCGCGTCGTGGGGGACGGACGGGGACCTGCTCGCGCGCGTGGTGGCGGTGGGCGGGGACCGGATCTCCTGGGCCGAGGGCGATGCCGCGGTGACCCTGAACGGGAAGCCGCTCGCCGAGCCGTACCTGAAGGACCGGGCCCGGCCCGCGGTGTTCCCCTTCGACGTGACCGTGCCCGAGGGCCGGATGTTCGTCATGGGCGACAACCGCGTCGACGCGGCGGATTCGCGCGTACGGGCCGCGGACGACGGCGGGACCCTGCGGATGTCGGCGGTGTGGGGGGTCGCGGTCGGGCCCCCGGTGGGGCTGCTGGTGGCCGGGGTGCTGGCCGTGTTGGGCGTGCCGGTCTTCCTGGTCGGTGGCGGGCTCGGGATCGCGTCGCTGGTGGTGAGGCGGCGGGCGGCGAAGCGGGCGGACTCCCCGGCGCCCGTCGCGGTCTGACCCCGCGGCCCGAGCCGTACGTACGCGCGAAGGCCCCCCGCACCGACCGGTGCGGGGGGCCTTCGTCCGTACGGTCGCCGCGGGGCGTCAGTGGCCGTCGGGGCCGCCGGGGGTGGCCGCCGGGTTGGCGCCCATGGCCGCCGCCTCCGCGTTGTAGATGTCGGGCTCCAGGTAGATCACGCGGGCGATCGGGACGGCCGCGCGGATGCGCTCCTCGGCCGCGTTGATGGCGTTCGCGACCTCGGTGGCGGTGTCGTCGTGCTGCACCGCGATCTTGGCCGCGACCAGCAGTTCCTCCGGGCCGAGGTGCAGCGTGCGCATGTGGATGACGCCGGTGACGGTGTCCCCGTCGACGACCGCGGCCTTGATCTTCTCGACCTCGTCGGCGCCCGCGGCCTCGCCCAGCAGCAGGGACTTGGTCTCGGCGGCCAGGATGATCGCGATCGCGATGAGCAGGACGCCGATGCACAGGGTGCCGATGCCGTCCCAGACGCCGTCGCCGGTGGCCAGGGCGATGCCGACGCCGCCGAGGGCGAGGACGAGACCGATCAGCGCGCCGAAGTCCTCCAGGAGGACGACGGGCAGCTCGGGGGCCTTGGCCCGCTTGATGAACTGGCCCCACGACAGCGAGCCGCGGATCTCGTTCGACTCCTTGATCGCGGTGCGGAAGGAGAAGGACTCGGCGACGATCGCGAAGACCAGGACGCCGACCGGCCAGTACCAGTGCTCGATCGCGTGCGGTTCCTTGATCTTCTCGATGCCCTCGTAGATGGCGAACATGCCACCGACGGTGAAGAGCACGATGGAGACGAGGAACGCGTAGATGTAGCGCTCGCGGCCGTAGCCGAAGGGGTGTTGCGGGGTCGCCTCGCGCTGGGCCTTCTTGCCCCCGAGGAGGAGCAGGCCCTGGTTCCCGGAGTCGGCCAGCGAGTGGACGCTTTCCGCGAGCATCGAGGACGAGCCGCTGAAGAGGAACGCCACGAACTTGGCTACAGCGATGGCGAGGTTGGCGGCGAGTGCCGCCACGATCGCCTTGGTACCGCCCGACGCGCTCATGGTGTGGTGACTTCCCTTCATCGGTACGGCGGCCCTGGCCGGGGCGCCGTGCTACGGCCGCACATTGTTGCAGCAGCCGTGACCACGGACGGTACGTCAGAGCACCACAGTGGCGCGGAAAACCGTACCGGTACCGGACAGGACGGGCTTTTCGCCTGCCGGGACGAAGACCGATCCGCCCGGGGCCAGGGCCAGTTCGCCGACGCTCGGGGCGCCCGCCGTGCAGAGCAGGATCTGCGGGGCGCCGTCCGGGAGGGTGCGCGCGGCCCCGCCGGGGGCGAGGACGAAGCGCGAGAGCCGGAACTCGTCGATGGGGGTCGCGTAGACCTCCTCGCCGTCGCCGTCGTCCTCGGGGCGCAGCACGCCCGGGTCGCCGGACTCGAAGCGGACGACCTTCAGCAGCTCGGGCACGTCCACGTGCTTGGGGGTGAGTCCGGCGCGCAGCACGTTGTCGGAGTTGGCGAGGAGTTCCACGCCGAGCCCGTCGAGGTAGGCGTGCGGGACCCCGGCGCCGAGGAACACGGCTTCGCCGGGCTGGAGCCGGAAGTGGTTCAGCAGCATGGCCGCGATCACCCCGGGGTCGCCCGGGAAGTGGTGGACGAGCGCGGCGTAGGGCGCGTACGGGCCCCCCAGCCGGGCGGCGGCGGCCGCGGCCTCGGTCACGGTACGGGCCATCTCGGCGCGGTCCGCGGTCAGGACGGCGGTGAGCACCTCGCGCAGCGCCGCCTCCTCGGGGTGGGCGCGCAGCAGGTCGACGTACGGCTCGAGGCTGTCCACCCGCAGGCCCGCGAGCAGGTCGGCGGCCTCGCGCGGCGGGCGGAAGCCGCACAGCCCGTCGAAGGGGGTGAGGGCGCAGAGCATCTCGGGCTTGTGGTTGGCGTCCTTGTAGTTGCGGTGTCCCGCGTCGATCGGGACGCCGCGGCGCTCCTCGTCGGCGAAGCCCTCCCGCGCCTGGGTCAGGTCGGGGTGGACCTGGAGGGAGAGCGGGGCGCCGGCCGCGAGGAGCTTGAGGAGGAAGGGCAGCCGCGGCCCGAACTTGGCGACGGCGGCGGCTCCCAGCTCGCCCTCGGGGTCGGCGTCGATGACCTCGGACAGGGTCGTCCCGCCCGTGGCTCGGTCGAGCCGGGAGGGGGCGCCGGGGTGGGCGCCCATCCACATCTCGGCCTGGGGCTCGCCGGTGGGCTCGGTGCCGAGCAGCGCCGGGATGGCGGTGGCCGAGCCCCAGGCGTAGGGGCGGATCGTGTTCGTGAGGCGGTCCATCGGTCTTCGTCTTCCTGGGTGGAGGGCGGGGCACAGGTGCGTGCCCTCAGGTACGTCCCCTGGTGGCCAGCGCGAGGTAGGCGGTGGCGAAGTCCGTGACGGCGAGGAGTTCGGCGAGCTGTTCGAGGTCGCCGCCCTCCTCCGGTTCGATCTCGCTGATGGCCGTGTCGTGGCTGTGGGCGAGTTCGCGTGCGGCGGGCGCGGCGGAGAGTCCGCCGGTGGGCCGGTCACGCAGCAGGACGACCCGGGCGTGCAGAGCCTGCGGCTCCTCGACCCGGTCACGGAAGAAATCGTCGGGGTCGGCGCCCGCGGCGAGGGTGCCGGCGAGCAGGACCCCGTGGGCGGGCAGCGCCTCGGGCAGTTCGGCGGCCAGCGCGGGCCGCCCCGCCAGTTCGGCGAGGGTGGCGGCGAAGCGGCGGCCGGCCGGGCCGGCGGCGGCGCCCTCGCTCCAGATCAGGGCGAGGGAGTCGGCGAGCTCGGAGGCGAGGGTCTTGGCGGGGTTGCCGTAGGTCGCGATCGCGGGTCCGCAGCGTTCGGCGGTGCGGTCGAGGCGGTCGGCGACCAGCTGGAGGGTGGCGGGGGCGGCGGTGACCAGGCCGAGCTTGTCGAGGAGGACGAGCAGCGGGGTCAGCAGGGCCCACAGGGCTCCGGGGCCGGCGGCGGCGCTCTCGTCGTACTCCTGGTACGGCGCCTTGGCCATCGGTACGAAGAGCCCGTGCGCGCCGAGGACGGCCTCGCTGAGCGGGGAGCGCTCGGGGGCCACGGCGACGATGGTGCAGCCGCGCCGGTAGGACTGTTCGACGAGGGCTTCGAGGCCGGGCTCGGTGCCGTCGGTGGTGGTCAGGAGCAGCAGGTCCACCGGTCCGGCCCAGCCGGGCAGGGTCCAGCGCATGGCTCCGGCGGCGGGGGCCACGCCCGCCGGGTGCAGTCGGGTGACCGGGGCCACGGCGCCCGCGAGGGCGGCGATCAGGTCGGCGACGCCGGTGGCGGCGGTGCCGGGGCCCGCGACCATGACGGCGCGCGGGCGCCCGTCGGGGCGCAGGTCGTCCAGCCCGGCCTCGGCCGCGTGCCGGACCGCGGTGCGGACCCGGGCTCCGGCGTCGGCGGCGCCGCGGAGCAGCCCGCCGCGGTCCGCGCGGGCCAGCTCCTCGGGTGCGTCGAGGAGCGAGTCGTCGAGCATGTCGGGCCTCCGGTCGTCGTCAGGGGCGTCTCGGGCCCAACGTAGCGCCCGGAGGGAGCGCGGGGTGCGGATTGCCGATCACCGCGCTCCGGACGCGACGGGTCACCGGATCAGGCCGGGCGGCGGGCCTCGTCGACGAGGAGGACGGGGATGCCGTCGCGCACGGGGTACGCGAGGCCGCAGTCCTGACCGGTGCAGATCAGCTCGGGAGCGTCCTCGTCGGCCGACCGGTCACGCAGCGGGGCGTGGCAGGCGGGGCAGGCGAGGATCTCCAGAAGGCCGGCTTCGAGCGGCATGGGGCGTCCCTTCGAACATGCGGATTGGGCCAGGTCAGCGTACCGCCGGGCCGCGACTCGCGCGGCCCGGCGGTGGGTGGTGCGGGGTGGTGCGGGGCGGCACTCAGGCGCGCACGAGCGCCAGCACCTCGTCGCGCACCTTGTGCAGGGTCGCGGTGTCGCGGGCCTCCACGTTCAGGCGCAGCAGCGGCTCGGTGTTGGAGGGGCGCAGGTTGAACCACCAGTCGGCGCCGGTCACGGTGAGGCCGTCGAGCTCGTCGGTGCTGACGCCGTCCTGGCCGGCGTAAGCCGCCTTGACGGCGGCCATCCGGCCGCTCTGGTCGGCGACGGTGGAGTTGATCTCGCCGGAGCCCTGGTAGCGGTCGTAGGCGGCGACCAGCTCGGAGAGCGGGCCGTCCTGGCCGCCGAGGGCCGCGAGGACGTGGAGCGCGGCGAGCATGCCGGTGTCCGCGTTCCAGAAGTCCTTGAAGTAGTAGTGCGCCGAGTGCTCGCCGCCGAAGATGGCGCCGGACTTGGCCATCTCCTCCTTGATGAAGGAGTGGCCGACGCGGGTGCGGACGGGGGTGCCGCCGTGCTCGCGGACGACCTCGGGGACGGACCAGGAGGTGATCAGGTTGTGGATCACGACGCCGGTGCCGCCGTTGCGGGCCAGCTCGCGGGCCGCGACGAGGGCGGTGATCGCGGAGGGGGAGACGCCCTCGCCGCGCTCGTCGACGACGAAGCAGCGGTCGGCGTCGCCGTCGAAGGCGAGGCCGAGGTCGGCGCCCTCGGCGAGGACGCGGGCCTGGAGGTCGACGATGTTCTTCGGGTCGAGGGGGTTGGCCTCGTGGTTCGGGAAGGTGCCGTCGAGCTCGAAGTACATGGGTACGAGCTCCAGCGGGAGCCCGTCGAAGACGGTGGGGACGGTGTGGCCGCCCATGCCGTTGCCCGCGTCGACGACGACCTTCAGGGGGCGGATCGAGGTGAGGTCGACCAGGCCCTTGAGGTGTTCGGCGTACCCGGCGAGGGTGTCGCGCTCGGTGATGGTGCCCGCGGCGACCGGGGCGGTCTCGGGGGCGCCCTCCTCGGACCACTTCTCGACCAGTTCGCGGATCTGCGCGAGGCCGGTGTCCTGGCCCACGGGGGCGGCGCCCGCACGGCACAGCTTGATGCCGTTGTACTGGGCGGGGTTGTGCGAGGCGGTGAACATGGCGCCCGGCAGGTCGAGCAGGCCGGAGGCGTAGTAGAGCTGGTCCGTCGAGCAGAGCCCGATCAGGGTGACGTCGACTCCGCGGGCCGCGGCGCCGCGGGCGAAGGCGCCCGACAGGCCCGGCGAGGAGGGACGCATGTCGTGGCCGATGACGATCGCCGAGGCGTTCGTGACCTCTACGAACGCCGCGCCGAAGAGCTCTGCCAAGCGCTCGTCCCACTCGTCCGGGACGACGCCCCGGACGTCGTACGCCTTGACGATGTTCGAAAGATCAGCAGCCACTGCCTGCCCTCCTGAGGGTTCTGTGCGGGGCACCAAACCTACCCTGGCCGCCGGGCATCTCTTCCGACGATCGGGTTAAGGGCGGGGGGCGCGGCGGGTTCAGGACTCCGGGGAGCGCAGGACCCGCAGGTGGCCGCGCCGGGTCGGGCCGTTGGCCTGACCCGGGGTGGCGGAGGGGTTGGTTCCGCCGGAGCCGCCGCTCTGGGGGCCGCCGCCCTGGGAGCCGTTGGGCCGTTCGGTGCGCTCGTGCGGGCGGGCCGCCTCGCGCACGGCGTTGGCCAGGGCTTCGAGGTCGTCCCCGCTGGGCCGGGAGGGCGCGCCGGCGTCCGCCAGCCGCACGACGTCCCAGCCGCGGGGCGCGGTGAGGCGCTCCGAGTGCTCGGCGCACAGGTCGTAGCAGTGGGGTTCGGCGTAGGTGGCGAGCGGGCCGAGGACTGCGGTCGAATCGGCGTAGACGTACGTCAGTGTCGCGACGGCAGGGCGGCCGCACGCGGTGCGAGAACAGCGACGTACAAGGCTCACGACGTTGGACGGTACCGCACTCTTGACCGGGCCGCGACGACTCCCCCACGGCCGGGTGCCGTGTCGTCACCCGATCCCCGGCCGGGGGTCGTTGCGGGCCGCCCCCGGCGCGGCGTCGAGGGCTACCCTGCGAGGGTGATGGACACCCCTCTGACTCCCCCTGCCGATGGACCTCCCCAGGAACCGCGCGCGCGCAGGCGCGACCGGCACGGACGGGGGATGCGCGGACCGCTCGCTCCCCCGCAGGTGCCGTTGGCCGCCAGTCGGGCGGAGCTGTTCGGGGATCTCGTACGGGACTCGGTGGAGCGGTTGGAGCGGCGCTGGCCGCAGCTGGCCGAGGTGGAGTTCATGGTGGGCGAGGTCCCGGCGCCGCCCGGCGGGCCGGACGGCGGCTGGAACGACGAGGCGGTCCCGCTGGGCGGGACGGTCGCGCCCGACGGGGGGCGGGCCGCGCGGATCGTGGTCTACCGGCGGCCCGTGGAGATCCGGGCGAAGTCGCGGGACGAGCGGGCGGTGCTCGTGCACGAGATCGTGGTGGAGCAGGTCGCGGAGTTGCTCGGGCTCACGCCCGAGACGGTGGATCCGCGTTACGGGCAGGAGTAGCAGGGGCGGCGGCCGCGGGGTGGGGCGGTCGGGCCGGGGGCGGGCACGAGTGTCTCCTCGGCTCGCGGGCTCGGGGCGTCGGAGCAGGGGGCCCGTGGGGACCGCTCGGCCTGCGGGGACACTCCTGCCCGCCCCCGGCCCGACCGCCGGGCAACGCGCCTGCCCGGGGGTGGGGGTGGGGGGCAGTGGGTCAGTGGGTCAGGACGGAGAGGTCTTGGACTGCTTTGGGGACCTGGACCGAGCCGTGGTCGTCCGTGAAGGTCTGGATCGTGAACATCGGGACGCCCTCGTGGGGCAGGGACAGGGTGCGGGCCGCGTGGACCGGGCCGCCCGAGAGGGTTTCCACGGTCAGCGCGTAGGAGCCCTTGCCGCCCGCGGGCGCCGGTGGCTGCGGGACCAGCAGGGTGGTGCCCGCCTTGACGGTGAACTCCTTGGCGGCCGCCTCGCCGCCCTGGGTGCCCGGGGAGGCGGTGATGCGGACCTTCGCGTCCGCCGAGCCGGCGGGCACGGTCAGCGACACGGTGGTCGCACCCGTGTCGGTGCGGTTGTCGGCGACGGTGGCGCGGGCGCCGACCGGGCCGGAGGCCGCGATGAAGCCGAGTTCCTGCTTGGCCCCGGTGCCCCTGACGACGCGGAGCGCGGCCACCACCGGGACGGCCTTGCGGCTGTCCGAAGGCGTCAGGACGAGTGAACCGGCTTCGCCCCGGGTGACGTCCTTGAGGTCGACGCTCGCCGACATGCCGCCCTTGACGTGCAGTTGTTCGTTGCCCGCCGGGGTGATCGAGGCGCCGGGTCCGGCGAGCCGCAGCTTGAGGTCCGCGTCCTCCTCGCCGGGCGCGTAGGCGATCAGCCGTACGGAGGTGGCGTCGGCCGGGATCCCCGGCAGGACGAGGGAGCCCGCCGGGTCGGTGGAGGCGGGCAGCCAGTCCGCGCCGACGCCCTCCTCCGCGACCTGGACGGAGGCGCCGACCCGACCCGAACGGGTCGTCACGCGGGTGGTGACGTCGGCGGTCTGGACGGTGGGCGCGATCGTGGAGAGCAGCACCGAGACGCTGGACTTCGGGCCGATCTTGATGTTCTCGCCGCTGCCCGCCTCGGTCTTCAGGGCGCCTTCGGGGCCGAAGAGCTGGACGTCGACGACGGCGGGGGTGTCGTCCGCGTTCGTGAGGTGGACGTAGTCCTGGCGGCCCTTGGCCGTGCTCGTGCCGGGGAACCAGAACTCGGTGCCCGGCGCGGTGCAGGCGACCCCGAGCAGGCCGCGCGCCTGGCCCACGGCGACCTGGGTGGTCTGCTGGGCCGTCCAGCCGGGGGCGAGGACGCCGTCGGCGGTGCCGGTGAGCGCGGGGGCCTCGGCGCCGGTGGAGGTGGCGCCGACGGGGGTGCCCGGGGTCTTGGGTTCCAGGACCGGCTTGGCGTCCTTGGTGGCGCCGGTGAGCCGGGCGCTGCCCTTGGCCTGCGGCTGGGGCTTGCCCGGGGTGATCGTCGTGTAGGTGGTGTCGGCGATGTCGGAGGTGCTGGGCGCGGGGCAGACCAGGGTGGAGCGTTCGACGGGGAGCCGGGCGGCGGACTGCTGGCGGCCCTTGGCGTCGGGGGCGGCCGGGGCCGCGGGCGCGGTGAGGACGGCGACGCCGGTCACGGCGGCGAGGGCGGCGGTGACGGCCGCGAGGGGCAGGGGGGCGCGCTTCACTGCTGGGGGCTCCCGTCCGGGCGCTGGATGGGCTGTCCGTAGGCGTCGTACTGGCCGTACGCGTCGTAGTCGTACGGCTGCTCGGGCGGGTACTGCTGGGCCGGGTACTGCTGCGCGTACGGGTCGTACGGGTCGTACGGCTGTTGGCCCGGCTGCTGCCCCGGCTGCCCCGGCTGGGCGTACTGCGGGTCGGGCTGCTGCTGGCCGTAGCCCTGGTCGGCGTACATCGGGTCCTGCTGGGCGTACGCCGCGTACTCGCCGTGCGGGTGGTCCTGCTGGGCCGGGATCTGCGCGTAGGGGTCGGCCACGGCGGCCTCCTGCGCGGCGGGGGCGGCGGGCGCGGCCTCGGCGCGCAGGCGGCGGGCGCGGCGGCCCTCGCCGGCTTCGGCCGGTCCCGGCTGGGCCGGTACGGCGCCCTCCTCGTCCGGCAGGTCGTCGTCCAGGCTGCGGCGGCGGCCCGGCAGGGCCATCACGAGGAGCAGCACGGCGAGCGCGCCCTGGGCCCAGTGCCAGCCGGTGCGGGCCAGGGAGTCGGCGTAGACGAGGCTCAGGCGGCCGCCCGCGGCGGGGAGTTCGAACCCCTGGGCCCAGCCGTCGACGGTCCTGGCCTTGAGCGGCTTGCCGTCGAGGGTGGCCTGCCAGCCGGGGGCGGCCCGGTCGGCGACCCGCAGGACGCGACCCGGCTCGCCGGCCGCGATCTTGGCGTGCACCTCGACGGGGCCGGAGGCGACCGGGATCGGGGCCTCGCCCGGCTTGCCGGGGACGATCACGACGCGGGCGACCTGGCGGTCGACCCGCCACAGCGCGTCGCCGTCGAGCTGGCTGAGGCGGCTCAGGCCCGGGGTGGCGTCGAGGACCCGGCGGATCTGCTGCGGGGCGCCGTCGCGGACCAGGACGTAACGGATGGCGAAGCCGCCGAGTTGGGTGCTCTGGTCGGCGCCGGAGCCCGCGACCAGGCTGGAGACGACCTTGTCGAGGCGGCCGTCGCTGCCCGCGGCGGCGGCGAGTTCGGCGTCGCCGAGGCGGCCGCCGGAGCCGCGGACCAGGGTGTAGTCGACCTGGGCGGGCGAGGAGCCGCCGAGCACGAGGGTGCGGGCCTGGTCGCGGGTGCCGCTCTCCTCGGCGACGAAGGCGGGCACCTGGACGGGGTCGCGGCGCTCCAGCGGGCCGTCGGCCCCGCCGAGCATCCACCCTCCGGCGAGGACCAG
This sequence comes from Streptomyces sp. NPDC059917, assembly GCF_042730635.1. NCBI lineage: Bacteria > Bacillati > Actinomycetota > Actinomycetes > Kitasatosporales > Streptomycetaceae > Streptomyces > Streptomyces sp. NPDC059917. The sequence continues at coordinate 151,762 of NZ_JBHWLC010000010.1, read as the reverse complement.
CGGGCCCGCGGCGGCGGCGAGGGCGACGAGCGCGGCGAGCGGCTGGCGCCAGCCGAAGCTGCGGGCGGCGACGCGTTCCTTGGCTCCGTCGGCCCCGACGGCGGCGGCGGCGAGCAGGGCCAGGCCGTAGACGAGGGTGCCGGGACCGGCCCAGGCGGTGCGGTTGACCAGGACGGCGAGGAGCAGCCCGGTGAGCGCGACGGCCCAGGCCGCGGTGACGGCGAAGCGGCGCTCGGCGCGCAGCAGGGCGGCCAGCGCGGCGACGACGACGCCGAGCAGGAGCAGCCCGGCGCCGGCGCGCGGCCCGCCGGGGCTGGCGCCGAGCAGGTCGAGGGCGGAGGCTCCGCCTGCGCCGTACGCCAGGCCCGCCTCGCGCAGGAAGGCGGCGGGGCGGGTGAACAGGCCCAGCGACCAGGGGGCGAGGACCAGGAGCGGGACGGCGAGGGCGGCGGCGAGCCGGGGGGCGTACGTCTTCCACTCGGCCCGGCGCACGACCAGCGCGGCGAGGCCGAGGACGGCGGCGAGCGGCCAGAGCACCGGGGTGAAGGCGCTCGCCACGGTCAGGAGCAGGGTGTACGTCCACACCGCGCGCCAGCTGCCCTTGGCGCCCTCGGTCGGGGAGTCCGCGAACCCGCAGGCGCCGACGGCGCTGCGGGCGATGAGGGGCAGCAGGACGGCGAGGACCGCGGTGCCGAGGCGGCCGGTGGCCAGTGCGCCGGTGACGGCGGGGAGGAAGGCGTAGGCGACGGCGGCCCAGGCGCGCAGCAGCCGGGAGCCGACCAGCGGCCGGGAGGCGAAGTAGGCGGTGAGTCCGGCGAGCGGGACCGAGCAGACGAGGAGCAGGGTCAGCGTGGTCTGGGTGGAGCCGAACAGCAGTGTGGCGAGCGCGCCGAGGACGGCGAGGTAGGGGGGTGCGCCGGTGGTGGAGCCGGTGCCGACGGGGTGCCAGTCGTCGGTGTAGCCGTGCCAGAGGGCGAGGGCGCCGTCGGGGGCGGGGAGCAGGGCGCCGCCCATCAGGGAGCCGCCGCCGAGGAGGCCGCGGCAGGCGACGAGGGAGGCGAGGAGCAGGAGGGCGAAGAGGACGGGCGCGGGCTTGCGGGCGATCCGCTTGAGGCGCGCGAACTGCTCGATCTCCAGGAAGTCGGCGTCGTCGCCGCCGGGTCCGGACTCGACGGCGCCGCCGTGCCGGCTGGCGCGGGCGGGTTCCGCGTCGCGGTCGGCGCCGAAGTATCCGGCGAGTTGTTCGACGTTGGCGCGCAGGGTGGCGCCGGGCGGCGGGAAGAGCGGGCGCAGTTCCCCGGCGGGGACGGCGGGGCGGCCGCGGCGTCTGCGGGCGCCGAGGATCCGGCCGGGGCGCAGCAGGGTGCCGAGCAGGCCGGCCACCTCGTCGACGGCCTGTCCGGGGGCCTTGCCGACGAGGTAGGCGAGGGTGCGCAGGGCGGTGCCGACGAGGATGCGGAGCAGGACGTAGGGCAGGGCGCGGCCGGAGGAGTTGACGAGCACCGTGTAGGTGGCGCCGGCCTTGTCGACGCGGTGGGGGCTGACGGCGGAGCGTCCGGCGCAGTCGACGGTGCGGCGTTCGCGGGCGGAGGCCTCGGCGTGGCGCAGTACGGCGTCGGGGGCGACCAGGACGGTGTGGCCCGCGTTCTGGACGCGCCAGCACAGGTCCACGTCGTCGCGCATCAGGGGCAGTCGGCGGTCGAAGCCGCCGAGCGCGTCGTAGACGTCGCGGCGCACCAGCATGCCCGCGGTGGAGACGGAGAGCACCGGGCGGACCTGGTCGTGTTGGCCCTGGTCCTGTTCGCGCCGGTCCAGGCCGGTCCAGCGGCGGCCGCTGCGGGCGATGCTGACGCCGGCTTCGAGCAGCTGCTTGCCGTCGTACCAGCCGCGCAGCTTGGGGCCGATGACGGCGGCCTCGGGGTTCTCCTCGGCGACGCGCAGGAGTTCGGCGAGGGCGTCGGGGGCGGGCGCGCAGTCGTCGTGGAGCAGCCAGAGCCACTGGACGGGCTCGCCGTAAGGCAGTTCGGGGAGGTCGTAGTGCTCGTCCTGCCAGGTGCGGCTGACGGGGTCCCAGCCGCTGGGGCGCTTGAGGTAGGTCAGCTCCTCGGGCGTGAGGACCCCGGCGGCGCGGGCGGCCTCGTCGACGGCGGTGCCGAATCCGGTGCGGCGGGCGAGGTGCAGGACCCGGTCGTCGCCGAAGGCCTCGGCGAGCAGGCGCGCGGACTCGTCGGAGCTGCCGTTGTCGGCGGCGACGTGGTTCTGCGCGGGGCGTTCCTGGGCGAGGAGTCCGGAGAGGGTCTGGGGCAGCCAGCGGGCACCGTCGTGGGCGACGACGACCGCGGTGACGACGTGCCGGGGGAACTCGGGGACGGCGGCGCCCTGGTGGGAGGACGAGTGGCTGTGCAGGGACATCGCGGTACGGGCCCTCCGGCCGGGGGTCCGGGGGTGGTGTGCCCTCGGAGGCTGCTGGACAGCGCCCCACACTAACGGCTGGGAACACGACGGTCCGCCTCCTGCGGGGAAGGTGCGGGAGGCGGACCGTTTGCTCTGTTACCCATTTGATGTGGTGTGCGTATCGCCCCGGTGCGGCGGGCCGGACCGGGTGGGCCGGGACGTATCGGCGCAATCAGACTGCGGCCTTTTTCAGCCGCCGGCGTTCACGCTCGGACAGTCCGCCCCAGATCCCGAATCGCTCGTCGTTGGCGAGGGCGTACTCGAGGCATTCGGAGCGGACCTCGCAGGCGAGGCAGACCTTCTTGGCCTCGCGGGTGGAGCCGCCCTTCTCGGGAAAGAAGGATTCGGGGTCGGTCTGGGCGCAGAGTGCGCGCTCCTGCCAGCCGAGCTCCTCGTCCGCCTCCTCGACCAGCAGTTCCTGAAACAGCTCGGTCATGTGCGCCCCTCGCTCTGTTTTCGCGTCCCCGTGGTGTTGTCGTCACCGATAGCTACGGAACGACACGAGTGAAATTACAAGGCGGGGCTACTGCGCAGTCAAGCCGAGATCTGCTATTGGGCCCCTTATTCACTCTGCGGAACCAAGCGTATGCAGAAAGTGTTCATATCGCCAAAAATCGTGACACATGCAACACGTACGGACGGATGGTGACCAGTTGGTGCGCCAAGGCGCCCATGCCCAAGATCGACGCGCCCATTCCGCTCGAGGTTGCAGTCCGGTCACGGAAGCGGCGCAGATCACATTCCGGTCACGAGGTGACGGGGTCGGGGACCCGCCCTTGGCGCGAATTCGATGTGGTTGCACCGCCACATCCCCGGCCGGGGCCTGCACAAACCTTTCTCCAGGCAACTTAACCGGATGAGGTGAAAGTTTTCGACCAAACCGGACATTGGGTTGACAGTCGCCCCCCGGAGCCGGTCTCCTTGTTGCCATGTCAGCGCCCGCAGTCGCCACCCGGACCCCCATTCGTGGGTTCCTGTGCGCTGCCCAGGTTCGCTGTTGCTGTTGCAGCTGTTGATGCCCACGGAGCTCCGGCTCCCCCGAGCACCGGCTCCGCACCCCCAGCAACCGACCGCGCGACCGCGCCACTGACATCCGTCGAGGTACCTCCGCAATGAACGCGACGCACACGACGCACACCGCCCAGCCCGCCCAGCAGGTCGCTCCGCGGCACGCCCCGGACGCCCGGCGGGCGCAGCCGGGCCGCCAGGCCGCATGGCCGGTCGGCATGGAGAGCGACCTCCAGATCGGCGGCGACATCCTCTCCGTCCAGCACCTCCTCCAGCCGCAGCGCGAGCACCCGAGCACCGTCGCCGAGTTCGTCGGGCTCGCCCGCTCGATCGCCGGCGACCGCTCCCAGTGGGAACACCTCGTCGAGTACGACGCCACCTCCCGCTGGTACCACCGGCTGCGCACCGGCCCCGGCTACGAGGTGTGGCTGCTCAGCTGGGTCCCCGGCCAGGGCAGCGGCACCCACGACCACGGCTCCTCCTCCGGCGTGCTCACCGTCCTGGAGGGCGAGCTCACCGAGCACACCGCCCGCGGCCCGCGCACCCTCGCCGCCGGCAGCCAGCGGGTCTTCGCCCCCGGCTACGCGCACGAGGTGGTCAACGACGCCCTCGACGGCGCGATCAGCCTGCACGTGTACTTCCCCGGCCTGACCGAGATGCCGATGCGCGACGACGCGCGCGGCGGCGCCCGCGAAGGCGCCCCCGACACGGTCCGGAGTAACGCCGCTCACTCCTGCTCCCCGGCCCGCCAGACGCCGGTATCCGCCTGACACACTGCGCTACATGCGCATTGTTGTACTGGCCGGCGGCATCGGCGGCGCCCGTTTCCTGCGGGGACTGATGTCGGCCGAGCCCGAAGCGGAGATCACGGTCATCGGCAACACCGGTGACGACATTCACCTGTTCGGGCTCAAGGTGTGCCCCGACTTGGACACGGTGATGTACACCCTCGGCGGTGGCATCAACGAGGACCAGGGCTGGGGCCGCACCGACGAGTCCTTCAAGGTCAAGGAGGAGCTCGCGGCCTACGGGGTCGGACCCGACTGGTTCGGCCTCGGCGACCGCGACTTCGCGACCCACATCGTGCGGACCCAGATGCTCGCCGCGGGCTACCCGCTGAGCGCCGTCACCGAGGCGCTGTGCGACCGCTGGCAGCCCGGGGTGCGACTGCTCCCGATGTCCGACGACCGGGTCGAGACCCACGTCGCGATCACCGACGCGGCCACCGGCGAGCGCAAGGTCGTCCACTTCCAGGAGTACTGGGTCCGGCTGCGGGCCGCGGTGGACGCGGAGGCCGTCGTACCGGTCGGGGCCGAGCAGGCCAAGCCCGCGCCCGGCGTCCTGGAGGCCATCGCGGCCGCCGACGTGATCGTCTTCCCGCCGTCCAACCCGGTCGTCTCGATCGGCACCATCCTCGCCGTGCCCGGGATCCGCGAGGCCGTGGCCGCCGCCGGGGCGCCCGTGGTCGGCCTCTCCCCCATCGTCGGGGGCGCGCCCGTGCGCGGCATGGCGGACAAGGTGCTGGCCGCCGTCGGCGTCGAGTCCTCGGCCGCCGCGGTCGCCCTGCACTACGGCACCGGGCTCCTGGACGCCTGGCTCGTCGACACCTCGGACGCGGACGCGACCGCCGAGGTCGAGGCCGCCGGGATCACCTGCCGCGCGGTGCCGCTGATGATGACCGACCTGGCCGCCACCACCGCGATGGCCCGGGCCGCGCTGGACCTGGCCGAGGCCTCCCGATGAGCGCGGACGTCCCCTCGTACGCACCGCCCGGCGTCCCCTCGTACGAGGTGCGGGCGGTGACCGGGCTGCCGGAGGTCCGCCCCGGCGACGACCTGGCGAAGCTGATCGCGGGCGCCGCGCCCGATCTGCGCGACGGGGACGTCCTGCTCGTCACCTCGAAGATCGTCTCCAAGGCGGAGGGCCGCGTCGTCGCCGCGGACTCCCGCGAGGAGGCCATAGACGCCGAGACGGTACGGGTGGTCGCCCGCCGCGGTGCGCTGCGCATCGTCGAGAACCGGCAGGGGCTGGTCATGGCCGCCGCCGGGGTCGACGCCTCCAACACGGCGCCGGGCACGGTCCTGTTGCTGCCGCTGGATCCGGACGCCTCGGCGCGCGCGATCCGCGAAGGACTGCGCGCGGCGCTGTCGGTGGACGTCGGCGTCGTCGTGACCGACACCTTCGGCCGGCCCTGGCGCGCCGGGCTCACGGACGTCGCGATCGGCGCCGCCGGGGTCCGGGTCATGGACGACCTGCGCGGCGGCACCGACGCCCACGGCAACCCGCTCAGCGCGACGGTGGTGGCCACCGCCGACGAGCTGGCCGCGGCCGGTGACCTGGTCAAGGGCAAGGCGACCGGGCTGCCGGTGGCCGTCGTGCGCGGGCTCGGCCACCTGGTCGCCGAGGGCGGCTCGGCGCGCGAGCTGATCCGCTCCCCCGCCGACGACATGTTCCGGCTGGGGACCTCGGAGGCGGTACGGGAAGCCGTGCACGGGCGTCGGACGGTACGGGAGTTCACCGCCGAGCCCGTCGACCCGGGCGCCGTGCGCCGGGCCGTCGCGGCGGCCCTCACCGCGCCCGCGCCGCACCACACGACGCCGTGGCGCTTCGTGCTGCTGGAGTCGGCCGCGGCGCGGCTGGAGCTGCTGGACGCGATGCGGGACGCGTGGATCGCGGACCTGCGCCGGGACGGCAGGTCCGCGGAATCGATCGCGAAGCGGGTGCGGCGCGGGGACGTGCTGCGCGCGGCGCCCTACCTGGTGGTGCCCTGCCTGGTGACGGACGGGGCGCACGACTACGGGCACGCGCGGCGGGACGCGGCCGAGCGGGAGATGTTCGTGGTCGCGATGGGCGCGGGCGTGCAGAACTTCCTGGTCGCGCTGGCCGGGGAGCGGCTCGGGTCGGCGTGGGTGTCCTCGACGATGTTCTGCCGTGACGTGGTCCGGGAGGTGCTGGGGCTCCCGCAGGACTGGGACCCGATGGGCGCGGTGGCGGTCGGCCACGCGGCCGGGGCGCCGCGCGAGCGGGCCGAGCGGGATCCGGCGGACTTCATCCGGGTGCGGTGAGCCCCGGCGCGGGGCGGGAGGGCCTCAGAGCCGGCCGATGTCGGTGCGGGGCATCTTCGGGACGCGGCGGGGCGGGGTGCGGCCCGCGAGCAGGATCAGCCGGGCCGCGCGGTGGCGCTGGCCGGTGCCCTGCTGCGCGTACGGGGCCAGGAGTTCCAGCATCGCGGCGTCGTCGGCGTCGCGGTCGCCGGTGAGGGCGTAGCCGATGGTGCCCGGCAGGTGCAGGTCACCGGTGGTGACGGCGTCGGCGGCGCCGTTGCTGCGCTGGAGGGTTTCGGCGGAGGTCCACGGGCCGATGCCGGGGACGGCCTCCAGTCGGGCGAGGGCCTCGGGGAGGTCCATCGCGACGGCCGCCTCCATGCGGGGCGCGACGCGGGCGGCGCGGACGATGGTGGCCGAGCGCTTCGCGTCCACGCCCGCCTTGTGCCAGTCCCAGGACGGGATCAGGGCCCAGGTGCGGGGGTCGGGCATGACGTACAGGTCCGGGTGCGGGCCCGGGGCCCGCTCGCCGTACTGGCGCACCAGGCGGCGCCAGGCGCGGTAGGCCTCGTCGGTGGTGACCTTCTGCTCCAGGACCGTGGGGATCAGGGACTGCAGGACCAGCCCGGTGCGGGTCAGGCGCAGGCCGGGGCGGCGGCGGTGGCTCGCGTGCACGAGGCGGTGGCGGGGGACGAAGACGCTCGGGTCGTCGTCGGCACCGAGCAGGGCGGGGAGGGTGTCGAGCGCCCATTCCGTGCCGGGGCCCCAGGCGGCGGCGGTGACCGTGCGGTCGGCGGTGCGGGTCAGTCGGAGGGTGGCGGGGCCGGTGGGGGTGCGGGTGCCGAGCCAGACGGAGCCGTCGGGGGTGGTGCGGAAGGTGGGGTCGCCGGGGCCGCGGCGGAGCGGGCCGAGGACGAGGCCCAGCTCGATCGGGCCGGGGCTCGTCCACTCCCGTGAGCGGGGGGCGGGGGTGGGGGCCTGTGAGGCCGGGGGCGCCTGGGGGATGTCGGTGCGGCCGCCGCGGATCGCGGTGCGGGTGAGGGGATCGAAGCGTCCGGCCATGGCTCGAGCGTAGCCCCGCCCCGGGCTCCGCCCGGACCCGCGCCTCAAACGCCGGCGGGGCTGGATTGCCCCATCGAGCGGGCTCAGGCCCATCAAGCCCGCCCGGCGATTGAGGGCACCCGCCCGGAGGGCACGCGGGGGCTCCGCCCGAGGCCGCGCCTCAAACGCCGGCGGGGCTGGATTGCCCCATCGAGCGGGCTCAGGCCCATCAAGCCCGCCCGGCGATTGAGGGCACCCGCCCGGAGGGCACGCGGGCCGCACCCGGGGGCTTCGCCCGAGGTCGCGCCTCAAACGCCGGCGGGGCTGGGGTGGCCCATCGAGGCCGACCGGCGATTGAGGGCACGCGGGCCGCACCCGGGGGCTCCGCCCGAGGTCGCGCCTCAGACGCCGGCGGGGCTGGGGTGGCCCGTCGAGGCCGACCGGCGATTGAGGGCACGTGGCTGCGCCTCGGGTGGGCTAGCGGCCCTGGAGGTGGGCCGAGGAGGTGCGGGTGGTGGGGAGCTTGCCGTAGAGGAGGCGACCGGGGCACTCCGTCGCGAAGCCGTCCCGGTGCCCGGAGATCACGTTCATCCGGACGTTCGTGCCCTTGTGGTAGAGGTTGCCCCCGGCCGACCGGAGCGTCGTCTTCGACAGCGGGTTCGCCCCGAACAGGCCGAGCTTCCACGCCGTCAGCCGAGCGACCGCGTTCACCGCCGCCGCGGGCGGCTGCGCGTCCGTGAAGGTGCCGATCACCGCGATGCCCATGCTGTCCGTGTTGAAGCCCATCGTGTGGGCCCCGAGCACCGGCTTGGCGACACCGCCCGCCCGGCCCTCGTACACGGTGCCGCACTTGTCGACCGCGAAGTTGTAGCCGATGTCCCGCCAGCCCTCGCTGACCACGTGGTAGCGGTACAGGCTGCGCAGCACCGCCGGGGCGTCCTTGCAGGCGTAGCCGTTGCCGGAGGCGGTGTGGTGCACGAAGGCCGCCTTGACCGTGTTCGTGTAGACGAACCCGGACTCGCGCAGCCGTTCGTCGGCGCCCCAGCCCCGCCGGGTGACGATGGCCGGGCGCGGGCCGATGTAGGGCCGGGCCGCCGGGCTGAGCGTGCCCTCGCTGGCGAGGATGGCGTCGGCGGTGGAGTCGGCCTTGTTCAGCGCCGGGATCAGGGTGGCGCCGAGCGGTGCGTGCGGCACGTTGGCCGCCGAGGACTCGGCCATCTCCATGCTCATGGGAGCCCCGATCGCCGCCTCCCCCTTGTCGTCCCCGCCCGGCTCGCCCGGCTCGCCCGGCTCCGCACCGTTCTTGGCGTCGGCGGCCGGGAGCGCCCGGGCCGGTGTGGCCCCGGGGTCGACGAGCTCGATCCGCAGCCCGGACGGCAGCTTCGCGGGGCCCGCGGCGCGGGGCGCGGCGGCCGGCTCGGCCATGACGCGGACCTCGACGCCGTCGGAGGCGCCGACCCACAGGGGGGCCGTGCCGCCCCGGACCCGGCCCGCGGCCCGTTCCGCGGTGTCCGGGTCGGCGGCGTGCTCGCTGTTGTGGGTCTCGACGTCCTGCCAGTCGGACCAGGTGCCGGTGCCGACGGAGCGGGTACGGACCTGGACCCGGCCGGTCAGTTGGGTGGCCGCGTCGTCCCAGACGACGCCGACCATGGAGAAGGTCCCCACGTCACGCGCGGGCAGACCCTTGGTCTCGGGGAGGCGGGGGGTGGCGCTCATGCCGGGCACGCCGGTGTCCCGGTCGGCCGCGGACCTGAGCGGGACGAGTGGCAGCGACTGGGTGGACCCGGCCGGGGCGGCCGGGGCCACGGGGGCCGCCGCCGTCACGGCCTGGGCCGCCGCCGCCGTGGGGAGGGCGAGGGCGAGCGGGAGGGACAGTGCGGCCGCGGTCGCGACGCCGATCGAGGAAGCAAGGAATCCACGCATGCAATGGATGCTGAACGCGCCCCCGGCGGCCCGCCATCCGAGAACTGACGGATCGTCGGTTTCGCGGCCCGCTCCCTCCTCCGTACGGGGGAGGGGTATGACCGCCGTCCGGGGGAGGGCCCCGCGTAGCCTGAGCGGCGTGAACACCACTGACCGCACCCCTGCCGACCTGCTGCGATCCGCGCTCGCCGCCGACCCGGGCCGCCCCCTCGTCACCTTCTACGACGACGCGACGGGCGAGCGCGTCGAATTGTCCGTCGCGACCTTCGCCAATTGGGTGGCCAAGACCGCCAATCTGCTCCAGGGCGACCTCGGCGCCGAGCCCGGCGACCGGCTCGCGCTGCTGCTGCCCGCGCACTGGCAGAGCGCCGTGTGGCTGCTCGCCTGCGCCTCGGTCGGCGTGAGCGTCGAGGTCGGCGGGGATCCGGCCGACGCGGACCTCGTGGTGAGCGGGCCGGACACGCTGGAGGAGGCCCTGGCCTGTTCCGGGGAGCGGGTGGCCCTGGCGCTGCGGCCGCTGGGCGGGCGCTTCCCGCAGCCCCCGGCCGGATTCGCGGACTACGCGGTGGAGGTGCCGGGGCAGGGCGACCGGTTCGCGCCCTTCGTGCCGGTCGATCCGGCGGGGCCCGCGCTGAGCGTCGGGGGCCGCACGCTCTCGTACGCGGAGCTGGTCGACCTGGCCCGCACGGACGCGGCCGGGCGCGGGCTGGCCGCCGGTTCGCGGCTGCTGTCGGGACAGGGCTTCGACACCTGGGAGGGGCTGTCGGCGGGGCTGTTCGCACCGCTGGCCGCGGGCGCCTCCGTGGTGCTCTGCCGCCATCTGGAGCAGCTGGACCGGGGCGCCCTGGCCCAGCGGACCGAGAGCGAGCGCGTCACCCACACCGCCTAGGGGAGGTTTGAACGGCCGCGCCGCCGCCACATCGCCCACCTGCGGGAACGCGCTATTTGTCACCCACACGGCCTACTACGGCCCCCTGCCCCCGGGCCGCTCCGGCGACCCGGGGGCAGGATCGGCGTAGGCCGCGTACTCACCCGTACGGGGCTCTCGCCCACGGTGAGGAACGGACACGGACGTGACGGACGGCGCAGGCATAACCGGGCACACCGGTGCGGGCACGGGCGGTACGCCGCCCCCGCGCCGGCGGCGTCGGCTGCTGCGCTGGATCGGCCTCGGCCTGGTCCTGTTCGTCCTGCTGGGGGCCGCCACGGGCTGGTGGATCTACCGCAGGCTCGACGGCAACATCAAGGAGGACACCTCCGCCGCCGCCGAGCTGCGCCGCTACGACCGCGAGCGCCCGGTGCACGTCGTGGACGGGGCGCAGAACGTCCTGCTGCTCGGCTCCGACTCGCGCTCCGGCCGGGACAACGCCGGGTACGGGCAGGACGGCGGCACCCAGCGTTCGGACACCGCGATCCTGCTGCACCTGCCCGCGGACCGGCGCAGCGCGACCGCCGTGTCGATACCCCGGGACCTGATGACGACCGTACCGAGCTGCGTGAAGCCGGACGGGACCCGCACCGTCGAGCAGCTGGCCCAGTTCAACTGGGCCTTCGAGTGGGGCGGGGCGGGCTGCACGGTCCGCACCGTCGAGAAGCTGACCGGCATCCGGGTCGATCACCACATCGTGGTGGACTTCGGCGGCTTCAAGAAGGTGGTCGACGCGGTCGGCGGGGTCGAGGTCTGCCTCAAGGAGCCCGTCGACGACACCGACGCCAAGCTGAAGCTGCCCGCCGGTCGGCAGACCCTCGGGGGCGAGCAGGCGCTCGGCTTCGTCCGGGCGCGGCACGCCCTGGGCGACGGCAGCGACACCGAACGCATGGACCGCCAGCAGGAGTTCCTGGGCTCGCTGGTGAAGAAGGTGCAGAGCAACGGGGTGTTGCTCAATCCGGCGAAGCTCTACCCGCTGCTGGACGCGGCGACCTCCTCGGTGACCACCGACCCGGGGCTGGCCTCGTTGCGGGGACTCTACGAACTGGTGCGCGGCCTGCGGGACATACCGACCGACCGGATCAACTTCCTGACGGTGCCGCGCAGGCCGTACGCGGCCGACCCGAACCGGGACGAACTGGCCGAGCCGTACGCGGAGCGGCTCTTCCGCCAGCTGCGCATGGACGAGCCCGTGACGGTGGTCCCGTCCGCGCCCGTTGATCAGCGGGAACAGGCGTCGGGCACCGCCGCGGACGAGGGCGGCGGTGCGCCGTCGGCCGGTACGGGAGCCACCGCGAGCGCCTCCCCCGCCCCCGCTTTCACGGGAACCACGGCGGGGACCGCCACCTGCCGGTAAAGCAATCCAAAAAGCCGGTGCCCGAACCGAGCGGGATGGGGCGATTGCCCAGTTATAGGGGGAGTGGAATTTCTCACCAGCATGGTTTGACAGCGAATTGGCCGGATAAGGTGAGCGATCCGGTGCGCGGGCGGGCCTGAGGCCGCGCACCAGCCGGATCGTTGACCGAGCGCCTGGGGGGAGGCGCGTCGCGAGGCACCCGACGGAGGACTCGAGCAACCGTGGATGCGCACAGCCGTGGGCGAGCAGAAGAAGTCGACCCCGCAGACCAGTGGGTCATCGACCCCCGCACGGGCAACTACGAGCTGCGACTGGACCGCTCCGCTGCGCAGCAGCCTTCCGTAGCCTCCTCCAGACGAGCCCGCGTCCCCTTCGCCTCCCCCCGCATCGCCCCCCGCTCGGCCCGGCCCGGCCGCTCCACGACGACTCCCGCGAACCCCGCGAGCCCCACCGCGCCGTCCCCGGGAGTGCCCAAACCCCGGCGCGGCGAGGGCGCGGGCGGCGGACGGCGCGGCGGGCGCAAGGCCGCCGGTGGCGGTGGTGGCCGCGGCCGGCGCAGGGGACTGGCCGTCGTCGGCGGCTCGCTCGCCTTCGTCCTGGTGGGCGGCGCGCTGGCGGGCTACCTCTACTACGACCACCTGAACGGCAACATCAAGACCACCGACACCCTCGGCGCCGGGCGCAACGGCTTCCAGAAGGACCAGCCGATCAACATCCTGATCATCGGCACGGACAAGCGGACCGGTGACGGCAACCAGGGCTACGGCGACTCGGACAGTCCCGGGCACGCGGACACCACGTTCCTCTTCCACGTCTCCAAGGACCGGACGAACGCGACGGCGCTGTCGATCCCGCGCGACCTGATCACCAACATCCCCACCTGCCCCACCAAGCAGCCGGACGGCTCGACGAAGAACATCCCCTCCCAGCGCGGGGTCCGCTTCAACACGAGCCTCGGGCAGGAGGGCCGCGACCCGGGCTGCACCATGCGCACGGTGCAGGAGCTGACCGGGATCCCGGTCGACCACTTCCTGATGGCGGACTTCAACGCGGTCAAGACGCTGAGCACCGCCGTCGGCGGGGTGCCCGTCTGCCTGGACAAGGCCGTCAAGGACCGGGATTCGAAGCTGGACCTGTCGGCCGGTGAGCACCGGCTCGACGGGGAGCAGGCGCTCGCCTTCGTCCGTACCCGGCACTCCTTCGGCAACGAGAGCGACCTGGACCGGATCAAGACCCAGCAGCAGTTCCTGAGTTCGATGATCCGCGAGATGAAGTCGAAGGAGACGCTGAGCAGCCCCAAGAAGCTGTTCGCGCTCGCGGAGGCGGCCACCAAGGCGCTGAGCGTCGACAAGGGCATGGGGTCGATCTCCCAGCTCACGGCACTCGCCGGGGAGTTGAAGGGGATCAACCCCAAGAACATCACCTTCACCACGCTGCCGGTGCTCGACAATCCGGCGGAGCGGGTCAAGGCGACCGTGGTGATCAATCCGGGGCAGGCCGACCCCCTGCTCCAGATGATCCGCGGGGACGTCTCGCTGACCGCCGTGGAGCAGAAGGAGAAGGCCGCCGAGGCCGCTGCCAAGACCAAGCAGGACGCGCTGCTCCAGGGCAACCGCGCGCCGGCCTCGGACGTCCGGGTGAGCGTCACCAACGGCGGCGGACCTCAGGGTTCCGCCTCCACCACGCTCGCGTGGCTGCAGAATTCCAAGGGCGTGGAAAAGTCGAGCAACCTGGGCAACGCGCCCGCGAAGCTCGACCGGACCACGCTGGAGTACGCGCCCAACCAGGCCGACCAGGCCCGGGCGCTCGCCGACATGATGGGCCTGCCCGCTTCGGCCCTGAAGCCCGGCACGGCGGACGCACCGCCGAAGACCCCGATGAAGCTCACGCTCGGCGCGGACTTCAAGGGTGCGGGGATCTCGCTCACGGCGCCGCAGCAGGCGCCGGAGGGAGTCCAGCGGGTCGAGGCCGACAAGGCCGTCTGCGCCAAATAGGGGGTCCCGATGGGGGACCACCACAGGAATGACCGGCACAATGCCTGACGAATCAGGATCTTGAGGGGGGTACGTGTGACGCACAGCAACGTGCGCGGGGAGGGTGCGCCTTCCGGGGCCACCGGAGGCATACCCGGCAGCAGCGGCGGCGGTGGGGCACCCGGCGCGGTACCCCGCCCACGCGAGGGCTCGGGGAGCGCGGCCGCCGGCGGCGGCGGCAACGGCCCCGGGGCGGGCGGCCCGACGGGACCCGGGCGGCGGGGGCGCAGACGCGTGCTGCGCTGGACGGCCTCGGTGCTGGCGTTCGTCATACTCGGGACGGCCGGCGCCGGATACCTGTACTACCGCTACATGAACGGCAGCATCAAGACGGACATCCTGAACCTCGGGGACAGTCGGTTGAAGGGGTCCAAGCCCAACGCCTTCGGGCAGACCCCGCTGAACATCCTGATCATCGGCTCCGACGCGCGCAACGACAAGGAGAACCAGGCCCTCGGCGGGGCCAAGGACACCTTCGACGGGCCGCCGCTGGCGGACGTGCAGATGCTGCTGCACCTGTCGGCGGACCGCACCAACATGTCGGTCGTCTCGATGCCGCGCGACACCCTGATCAAGATGCCCAAGTGCACCGACACGGACGGCAAGGTCTACCAGGCCAGCAAGGGGCTCGTGCAGACCAACGAGTCGCTCGGCCGCGGCGGCCCCGGCTGCACGGTCGCGGCCTGGCAGGAGCTGACCGGCATCCCGATCGACCACTTCATGCTGATCGACTTCAAGGGCGTGGTGGCGATGGCGGACGCCATCGGCGGCGTCCCGGTCTGCGTCCAGCAGAACGTGATCTCGCGCAACAGCGAGGGCAAGGGCTCGGGCCTCAAGCTGCCCAAGGGGCAGAACGTCATCCAGGGCGAGCAGGCCCTGCAGTGGCTGCGCACCCGCTACGGCTTCGAGGACGGCACGGACATCGGCCGTACGCACGCCCAGCACATGTACATGAACTCCATGGCCCGCGAGTTCCGCAAGAACGCCAAGCTCACCAACCCGGTGAAGCTCAACAGCCTGGCGCAGGCGGCGATCAAGGCCATGGTCGTGGACCCCGGCCTGAACAAGATCGACAAGCTCTTCGACCTCAGCATGGAACTCAAGAAGGTCCCCACGGGCCGGATCACCATGACGACCATGCCGTGGGTGTACAGCACCCGTGAGGAGGGCCGGGTCGAGCCGAAGCCGGTCGAGGCCGAGGAACTCTTCAAGATGGTCCGCGATGACGTCCCGCTCGACGGCAAGGGCACCCCCGCGGGCGCCAAGACCGCCGCGCCGGCCTCCCCCGCGCCCTCGCAGCCCGCTGCCGCCACCGCCGCGCCGCCCGCCAAGATCGCGGTCCTGGTCCGCAACGCGACCGGCGGCAAGGAGGCTCCGGAGAACAAGGTCAAGGGCCGCTCGACCGAGGTCACCGCGCTGCTGACGGCCAAGGGCTTCACCAAGGCCGTGGCCGACAACCAGGTCGCCGGCGAGGACACCACGGTGATCCGCTACGCGGGCCTGGACCAGGCCGCCGACGCGCAGGCCGTGGCCACCGCGCTCGGCCTGCCCGCCTCCGCCGTGCAGCGCTCGACGGACGTCTCCGGGATCACCCTGTTCGTGGGCAAGGACTGGCGCACGGGCGACGCCCCGGCGGCGCCCGCCCCGGCCCTGAACAAGGCTCCGGACTCGGCGCGTCCGCTCAACGGCGACGACGACAAGGAGTGCATGGCGATCCAGCCGGGCTTCACCTGGTAGCCGTCGCGCACGAGAAGAGGGGCCCGGCGGACGCGATCCGCCGGGCCCCTCTTCTCGTCCGTGCGCGCGTGCTACCGGGCCGCCGGGGCGTCCTCGCGCATCGACGGGCGGCGGCTCGCGATGACCTTGTCCGCCAGCGAGCGCGGGCTCGTCAGGAAGCCGAAGCCCCAGGACATGTGCATCGTGGCCAGGGCCACCGGGATCTGCGCGCGGGCCTTCAACGACAGCCCCCTGCCCGCGGGGACGGAGCCCGCGGTGATCGCGGCCAGGTAGCCCGCCGGGACCGCGAGGGCCCAGGGGGTGACCGTCGCGCCGACCACCGCGCCGGCCGCGATCGCGACGAGCGCGGTCGGCGGGGCGAGGTAGCGCAGGTTGATCGAGCCCGCGTGGTAGCGCGCCACGACGTGGCGCCACCGGCCGTAGTCCTTGTACTGCTTGGCCAGCGCCCGTACGGAGGGGCGCGGGCGGTACTGGACCTTCAGCTCGGGCGAGAACCAGATGAGCCCGCCGGCCTCGCGGATGCGGAAGTTCAGCTCCCAGTCCTGGGCGCGGATGAACTCCACGTTGTAGCCGCCGACGCGCTCCAGCGCCTCGCGGCGGAACACCCCGAGGTAGACGGTGTCGGCGGGGCCCGCCTCGCCGCCGGTGTGGAAGGCGGCGTTGCCGACGCCGATCTTCGAGGTCATCGCGGCGGCGACGGCGTCCTCCCAGGCGTTCTCGCCCTCGGCGTGCATGATGCCGCCGACGTTCTGCGCGCCCGTCTCCTCCAGGAGGCGGACGGCGGTGGCGATGTAGTTCGCGGAGAGCATGCCGTGCCCGTCGACGCGTACCACGATCGGGTGACGTGAGGCCTTGATGGCGGCGTTGAGGGCGGCCGGGGTGCGGCCGGTGGGGTTCGGGACGGTGTGGACGCGCGGGTCCTCACGGACGAGCTGGGCCGCGATCTCGTCGGTCCGGTCCGTGGACGGGCCGAGCGCGATCACCACCTCCATCTCGCCGGCGTAGTCCTGCCCCAGGATGTGCCGGACGGAGTCGCGCAGGTGGCGCTCCTCGTTGAGCACCGGCATGATCACCGAGACGGCGGGCTGCTGGGTGGGCATGTGGTCCTTCGAGGTCGGGTACCGGTGTCACGTTACCGCGTACGGGGGAACCGGGGCGCGCCGGACGATCGGTACGGTCAGTCGCTGATCGTATGGGCCTACTGTTCTGACGCATCTGCCCCTGATGCCGCCGCGGAGGTGCCCCACGTGTCCCCCGTGCCCCACCCGCACCGCTCCCCCCGCCCTGCTCCCCCGCGTCCCCCCGTGCGGGGCGGCGGCCCGGCCAAGCGCGCGCGCCGGCCGCGCTGGGGCGTACGGCTGGCGGCGACCGTATCGGTGGTGGTGCTGGGCTCCGGCGCGATCGGCCACGCGGTGATGACCGGGCTGGACACCGGGATCGAGCGGGTGGATCCCTTCAAGGACATGAAGAACCGCCCCCAGGCGGGCCACGGCATGAACTTCCTGCTCGTCGGCACCGACGGCCGGGACAAGATCACCCCGGACCAGAAGCGCGACTACCGGCTCGGCGGGGCGCCCTGCCACTGCACGGACACGATCATGCTGGTGCACATCTCGGCCGACCGGGAGCGCGCCAGCGTGGTCAGCCTGCCCCGCGACAGCTACGCCGAGGTCCCCGAGCACACCGACGCGACGACCGGCAAGGTCCGGCGCGCGCACCCGGTGAAGCTGAACGCCGCCTACGCCGAGGGCGGGCCGAACCTGACCGTGCGCACGGTGGAGAACATGACCCGGGTGAAGATCGACCACTACCTGGAGGTCGACTTCACCAGCTTCATGAAGACCGTCGACGCGATGGGCGGGGTGGAGATCTGCACCGCCAAGCCCATGCAGGACTCCTACACGGGCCTGGACCTCCAGCCCGGCACGCACCGCCTCACCGGCGGCCAGGCCCTGCAGTACGTGCGCTCGCGCCATGTGGACGGGGCCTCGGACCTGGGCCGGATGCAGCGCCAGCAGCGGTTCGTCGCGGCGCTGATCAAGCAGTCCACCAGCGGCGGGATGCTGCTGAACCCGGTGAAGTTCAAGCAGGTCAGCTCGACCCTGCTGGGCTCGGTCCGGGCCGACCGGGGCTTCGGCTCCGAGCAGATGCTGGCGCTGGGGCAGGCGATGCGGGGCTTCGCCCCGTCCTCCTCGGAGTTCGCGTCCGTACCGGTCGGCGACGCCTCGTTCCCGGTGAAGGGGCTCGGCGAGACCGTCAAGTGGGACGAGGCGAAGGCGGCCAAGGTCTTCGCCGCGCTGCGCGACGACCGCCCGCTGGCCCCGGCCCGCCCGGCGGCCAAGGCGGGACGGGCGGCGCCGCAGCCCGCCGTGCCGGTGGACGTGGCGCCCCAGCAGATCCGGATCCAGGTGGAGAACGGCACCCGGATCGACGGCATGGGCGGCCGCGTCGACGAGGCCCTGCGGGCCACCGGCTTCGACACCACCCGGGCCCCGGGCAACGCGGCCAGCCGGGAGATCAAGCGCACCGTGGTCACCTACGACCCGCGCTGGGACCGCTCGGCGCGGACGGTGGCGACGGCGCTGCCCGGCATCGAGCTGCGGGCGGTGGCCGGACAGGGGCGGACCCTGATCGTGACGGCGGGCTCGGACTACAAGAAGGTGGTCCCGGTCCGCGCCGAGGACCCCTACCAGGGCGAGTTCGGCGTGGTGACGGGCGACCAGGTGGTGTGCGGGAGCTGACGCCCCCGCCGCGGTCAGCGGTTGCGCTCGACCAGCGTCACCTGGAGCCCGCGCACCTTGGTGCTCTCCACGACCTTGTAGTGCGCGCGCAGCGCGTCGGCCTCCGCCGCGGGCAGCTTGTGGAAGGGGTCCTTGGTCCCGCTCCAGGTGACCACCCAGATCCGGCGGGTGTCGCCGAGGCAGGCGGTGGGCTGCGCGCAGGCCACCGGGAACAGGTCGTCGTTGGCGACGGCCGACTTCGCGGCGAACACGTCGCGCAGCTTGACCCGGTCGGGCAGGTTGTACTCGACCTGGTAGTCGACCATGTAGACGCTGTCGTGCCCGCGGACCGGTACGAAGCCGTCGCCGGGCCGGTAGCCCTTGGTGATGACGTCCGCGACCGAGGCGCCGACGACGCCCTTCTCCTTGGAGAGCTTGGCGCGCAGCTGGACCTGGTCCGTGACCCCGAGCCCGATGATCAGCGCCAGCCCGACCACACCGGCCGCGCGGGGCCTCAGCGCGGCCAGACCGGCCGCGGCGAGCACCACCCAGGCGGGCACGGTGAAGGCGAGGTAGCGGTCGAAGAAGTAGGCGGTGCTGCCCTGCGAGACGATCCAGCAGCCGACCACGGGCAGGGCGCCGACGAGGGCGATCTCCATGGCCGGGCGCCGCCCGCGGCTCCAGGCGAGCGGCAGCGCGGCGGCGGCCAGCACGCCCGCGGCGACCAGCGGGGAGCCGAAGAGGCTGTTCCACACCTCGGCGATGGTGCGCAGGTGCGGGGTGGTCAGCCAGCCGATCTGGCGGCCGGCCTGGTTCTGGCCCAGCAGCACCAGCGGCACGACGGGCAGCAGGGCGACGACGACGGCCAGCGCGTACCCGGCGGCGAGCTTCCACCGGCGGGCCCGGCGGGCGCGCAGCAGGACGATCACGGCGTGCGGCAGCAGGACGAGCAGCGAGACGATGTGGAAGAGTCCGGCGGCGCAGACGGCGACGGAGTACGGCAGCCAGCGCCGCACGCCCGGCCGCTCCAGCGCCCGCAGCAGCAGCCAGGTCGCGGCGGCGACGGCGAGGACGACGAAGGCGTACGAACGGGCTTCCTGGGCGTAGCGGCTGACGACCGGGATCAGCGCGAAGAGCAGCCCGGCGAAGACCGCGGTGCGGCGGTCGAAGAGGGTGCGCGCCGTCAGGACGACGAAGGCGGCGGCCCCGGCCATGGCGAGCGCCGAGGGCGCGCGCAGGGCGACCAGGGAGTCGCCGAAGAGCGTGGTCCAGCCGTGCAGCAGCAGGTAGTAGGCGCCGGATACGGCGTCCACGTTGCCGAGCATGTCGAGCAGGTCGCCGGTGTCGCGGGTGGCCGCGCTCCAGCTGGCTATCTCGTCGCGCCACATCTGCGGGGTGCCGCTGCCGACGAGCCCGACGGCGAGGGTGAGCAGGGCCGCCCAGAGCCAGTCGGGGGCGGTGCGGCGGCGGGCCCCGGGGGCGGCGGTGCGCGCCGCGGGGGCGGGGGCGGTCCGGGTGTCGGTGCGACTCATCGGCCGTGGCCTTCCGCGTGGGCTCGGGCGGGTTCCGGTGCGCCCGCGGGGGCGGGCACCGCGGCGGCCGGGTCGCCGGCGCGGCGCCGGACGGGCGGGTCGTGCTTGGGCAGCGAGAGCCCGGGGGCGTCCAGCATCCGCTTGAGCAGGGCCGACAGCGGCCGCTCCGCGTAGCGGTGGACGATCCAGGCCAGCAGCAGGATCGCGGCGAGGGCGAGGGCGAGCATCGGGTAGACGCCCACGCCGTTGTTCCGGCCCCAGGTGATCAGGGCGAAGCCGATCTCCTGGTGCAGCAGGTAGACGGGGTAGGTGAGGGCTCCGGCGACGGTGAGCCACTTCCACTGGATCCGGTCGAAGGCGCCCAGCGCGATGGCCAGCACGATCCCGAACGCCAGCAGGGAGAAGCCCGCCATGACGTTCCAGCTCAGCTTGTGCATGACGCCGTACTCGTAACTGCCCTTCGTGCCCAGCAGCATGTGCTGGGCCACCAGCCAGGAGAACCCGACCACGCCCAGCAGCAGCCAGTTGACCCCGAAGCGGTAGATCAGGAACATCGCCACACCGGCGATGAAGTACGGGGCGTACTCCGGCATCGCGAACATCTTCAGCAGCGCCATGTCCGACTGGCCGGCGACCACCGCGAGGACCATCCAGATCCCGCAGAAGGACAGCACCCGGCGGTAGGTCAGGCCGAGGGCCACGACGACCGCGAAGACCAGGTAGAAGCGGAGCTCGACCCAGAGCGTCCAGTAGACCGGGTCCACTTCGGAGACCCCGAGCGGCTGCTGGAGCATGGTGAAGTTGGTGAAGATGTCGGACTTGCTGAGGTGGCTGCGGCTGGGGCGGGCCGTGGCCGCGTAGTTCACCACGAGGGCCGACAGGATGATCGCGACCCAGTAGGCCGGGAAGAGGCGCACGACCCGGGAGGTGAAGTACTGGCGCGGGGTGCGGCCCCAGCAGGACATGCAGATGACGAAGCCGCTGATCATGAAGAACAGCTCGACGCCGAGGAACCCGTACGCGGTGAAGCGGTGCAGGTCCGGCATCAGCTTCTGCGGCGCGCCGCCCCAGATCTCCGGGTAGCGGTTGACGCCGGTCCAGTGGAACGCGACCACCATGAGCGCGGCGATGAGGCGGAGCCCGTCGAGCGCGCGCAGCCGGGGCCGCCGGGCGGGGGCCGCTGGGGCCTGCGCCGGGTGGTGCTGCGGGGCGGCGGACACGTGGACCCCGGGTGCCGGGGAGGGCGGTACGACCGTCGACATATGAGGAGCTTCTCCGCAGCAGAGCCGGATACGGGCGGACGCCCCCGATCCCGGCGAACCGGGCCGGGCAGAACGTCAGCTCATCAGTCTACGTGCGCCCGTCCGCGGGACGGGACGGCCCCGGGTCCCGAGTGAGCGACACCTCAGTGCGCCGGGCGGCCGCGGCCCGCTCGGGCGCGGGGCTCACTCGTCGTCGAAGCCCTGGGCCGCCCGCTCCTCGCGCAGCGCCATGATCGCCCGGCGGCGGGCGAGGCGGTGCGTGCGGCGGATCTCCGCCTCCTGGTAGCGGCGCCGGTCCTGGTCGGTCTCCGGGAGCACCGGCGGCACGGTGCGCGGCTTGCCCTCGGCGTCGACGCCGGTGAAGACGAGGTAGGCGCTGCCGACCTGGGTGGCGGGGGTGGACTCGTTCCACCGCTCGGCCAGGACCCGTACGCCGATCTCCATGGAGGAGCGGCCGGTCCAGTTGCACTGGGCCTTCACGTGCACGAGGTCGCCGACCCGGACCGGCGCGAGGAAGGCCATCTCGTCCATGGAGGCGGTGACGGCGGGGCCGCCGCTGTGGCGCCCGGCGACGGCACCGGCGGCGTCGTCCACGAGTTTCATGATCACGCCGCCGTGCACCGTGCCCAGGAGGTTGGTGTCGTTGGCCGTCATGATGTGGCTCAGGGTGGTGCGCGAGGCCGAGATCGGCTTGCCGGGCGCCTGTGCACCCTGGTCGCCCCGCACGTCCGGTGTTTCTGTCATACCGCCACCTTAAAGCTGTCGCGGATGCATCAGCTGTGCAACAGCACCGGTACGAAGCCCCGCCCGCCCTGTCCGGGGCCCCTGCCGGGCAGGCATCCTTAGGACATGAATGACTGGCCTGATGGGCGGCGGAACGAGAACCGCGACGACCGGTACGGACGCGGGGGCGCCCAGGCGCGCCCGGAGGACGCCCAGCGGATGCCGCACGTCCAGCGCCGTCAGCCGCAGCGCCCCGGCCAGCAGCCCGGACGCCCGCCCGTACCGCCGCAGGGCCGCCCCGCGCAGGCGCCGCCCGGTTACGGCGTACCGCCCCAGCAGCAGTCCCGCGACAGCGGCTACGACAGCGGTTACAACACCGGGCAGGTCTACGGCGGTCCCGGTGGCCCCGGCGGTCCTGGTGGCCCCGGTGGACGCGGCGGGCCCGACCGCGCCCCGGGTGCCGCGCCGGACTGGCGCAAGCGGATCAAGATCGGTTCGATCGTGCTGGTCTCGGCGCTGGTCGTGACCACGGTGGGCACCTACTTCTGGGCCGACTCCAAGGTGCGCCGCGAGGTCGACCTCTCCAAGGTCATCGAGCGCCCGAAGGAGGGCGACTGCACGACGTACCTGATCGTCGGCTCCGACAGTCGCGAGGGGCTGTCCGACGAGGACAAGAAGAAGCTCCACACCGGCTCGGCCGAGGGCAAGCGGACCGACTCGATGATGATCCTGGCGGCCTGCTCCAGCGGGAACACCATGGTCTCGCTGCCGCGCGACTCCGATGTGGAGATCCCCTCCTTCATCGGCTCGCAGTCCGGCAAGAAGTTCCCCGGCAAGGGCAAGCGGGAGAAGCTCAACGCCGCCTACGCCGACGACGGGCCGGAACTGCTGGTGCGCACCGTGGAGTTCAACACGGGCCTGCGCATCGACCACTACGCCGAGATCGGCTTCGCGGGCTTCGCGAACATCGTGGACGCGCTCGGCGGCGTGGACATGAACATCGAGAAGGGCTTCAAGGACGAGAAGTCCGGGGCCGACTTCAAGGCGGGCGAGCAGACCCTCAACGGCGAGCAGGCCCTGGCCTTCGTCCGGACCCGCTACGCCTTCGCCGAGTCGGACCTGGCGCGCACCAAGAACCAGCAGAAGTTCCTGTCGACCCTGGCCCACCAGGCGGCGACGCCGGGCACGATCCTGAACCCGTTCCGGCTCTACCCGACGCTGGGCGCGGGTCTGGACACGCTGATCGTGGACAAGGACATGGGCCTGTGGGACCTGGGCGAGATGTTCTTCGCGATGAAGGGCATCAGCGGCGGCGACGGCGTCTCGCTGAACATGCCGATCTCCGGTGAGCGGAACGGCAACCTCATCTGGGACAAGACGAAGGTGCAGCAGCTGGTCAAGCAGATCCAGAACGACCAGAAGGTCACGGTGACGGCGAACTAGCCCGCCGGACAGGAAGGGCCCGCCGGACGGTGTCCGGCGGGCCCTTCCCTTGCGTGTGCGCGGGCTCGGATCAGCGGCGGGCGCGGGCGCGCAGCTTCCACGGCATGGCGATCGACTCCAGCTGGACCGCGAGGTTCATCTTGGACTCGCCGACGGTGCGGTCCTCGAAGTGGATCGGGACCTCCATGACCTGGAAGTCCCGGCGCAGCGCCTTGAACTTCATCTCCACCTGGAAGCTGTAGCCCGCGCTGCCGACCGACGCGAGGTCGATGGCGCGCAGCGCCTCGGCGCTCCACATGTTGAAGCCGCCCGTGATGTCGCGGACGCGGGTGCCCAGGATGGTGCTGGCGTAGGCGTTGGCCCAGCGCGAGAGCAGCTTGCGGTGGGCGCCCCAGGCGTCGGAGAGGGTGCCGCCGGGAACGTAGCGGCTGCCGACGACGAGGCCCGCGCCGGTCGACATCGCGACGCCCAGCATCTCGGCGATCTTGGCCGAGGGGTGCGAGCCGTCGGCGTCCATCTGCAGGACGTAGGCGGCGCCGTCCTCGACGGCCTTGGCCATGCCCGCGGCGTAGGCGCGGCCGAGGCCGTCCTTCGTGGTGCGGTGCAGGACCGACATGCGGGGGGTGCCGTCCTCGGCGAGGTGGCCCTCGGCGAGGTCCTCGGCGATCTGGCCGGTGCCGTCGGGCGACGAGTCGTCGACGACCAGGAGGCGCAGGCCGGGCAGCTCCAGGCCCATCAGCAGCTCGACCATGCCCGGCAGGTTGCCCGCCTCGTTGTACGTGGGCATGACCACGGTCAGCGGGGTGTGTGCCCACGCATCGGGAAGCGCGGGGGACGCGGTCGCGGACGCGGCCGGGGCCGAGGTCTCGCGGGGGGTCTTCTGCTCGCCTATCACAGGGTTATGCCTCACTGAAGTCGGTCGGTACGCGCACGCATCCGGCCCGGGGTCACCGGTCCGACGAGAAGCGCACGGCGGCGGGAGGCAGCTCTGCCCCACACCACACCCGCACCCCGGCGCGAAGTTCGTTGTCGGCGCCCACCAGTGCTCCGTCCCCGATGACCGCGCCGTCCAGCACCGTGCGCGCGCCCACGGCGGCACCGGCACCGATCAGGGAAGCGGTCACATGCGTGTCCGGACCGATGGTGGCGCCGTCCAGCACGATGGAGCCCAGTACGACGGCGCCCGATTCGATCCGGGCACCGGCACCCACAACGGTACCTCCCGAAACCTTCGCTCCGTCCGCCACCTGTGCTCCGGGCAGGACCAGGACCTCACCGCGCGGCCCGGGAACGGCCGGGGAGTGGACGACCCCGCGGACCAGATCGGCGGAGGCCTGGACGAAGGACTCGGGCTTGCCGAGGTCCAGCCAGTAGGTGTCCTCGGTCTTGCCGTGCAGCTTGGCGCCGGAGGCGAGCAGGCCGGGGAAGGTCTCGCGCTCGACGGAGACCGGTCGACCGACCGGAATGGAGTCGATCACCGAGCGGCGGAAGACGTAGCAGCCGGCGTTGATCTGGTCGGTGACGATCTCCTCGGGGGTCTGCGGCTTCTCCGTGAAGGCCAGCACCCGCCCCTCGTCGTCGGTGGGGACCAGACCGAAGGCGCGCGGGTCCTCGACCCGCACCAGGTGCAGGGAGACGTCCGCGTCGGCGGCCCGGTGGGAATCGACCAGCCCGCGGATGTCCAGGCCGGTCAGGATGTCGCCGTTGAAGACCAGGACGGGCTCGTCGGCGCCGCCGGTCAGCAGTTCGGCGGCGTTGCGGATGGCGCCGCCGGTGCCCAGGGGCTCGTCCTCGACGACGTACTCCAGGTGGACGCCGAAGTCGGAACCGTCACCGAAGTAGGGCTCGAAGACCTCCGCCAGGTAGCAGGTGGCCATCACGATGTGCGTCACACCGGCGTCGGCGGCCCTGGCTATCTGGTGGGCGAGGAACGGTACGCCCGCAGCCGGAACCATCGGCTTGGGGGTGTTCACCGTGACGGGGCGCAGTCGCGTCCCCTGCCCACCGACCAGCAGGATCGCTTCCGTCATTTCTTCTCCCCAACAGGTTCGGGCGCACGAAGGTTCAAATTTAGCCCACTCGGGGACGTACCGAGGCCGGAGGTGACGGGCCCCACCGGCTACGGCGGGCCCGGTCGGCCGGGTCCGGCGCCCGGAACACCGGTGCCCACGCGGCGGGTCGGGGGCCCGCCGCGCGCGCCCGGGCCGGTCTCCCCCGCGGAAGGAGGGGAGACCGGCCCGGAACGTTGTTGCGGATTTGGTACGCACGCCCGCCCGCGCAGGGGTCAGACGACCGTGCCCTGGTACAGCCAGGGCGCGCCGAAGCCGTCGAAGAGGTAGACCGACGCGCTGTCGCCGGACCCCGTGAGGACGTAGTCGACGTGGGTGTCGCCGTTGAAGTCCGCGAACTGCACGTTGCCCTGCACGGTGGTCACTCCGCCGACGATCTGCCCCAGGTTGGCCCAACCGCCGTGGCCGTCGCCGCCGCGGTTGGCGTACCCGCTGACGGCTCCGTTGCCGCCGATCGTGAGGTAGTCGGCCCGGCCGTCGCCGTCGATGTCGGCGAGGCGGACCCGGGAGCGGTCCGTCGTGGTGCCGGAGGCCACCTGGTTCAGGACCTGCCAACCGGCGCCGGTGTCGCCGCCGCGGTTGACGTAGACGACGACGGCGCCGTTGTCGGCGATGGTCGTGTAGTCGGTGCGGCCGTCGCCGTCGAAGTCGGCGAAGCGGACCTGGTCCTGCTTGGTCGTGGTGCCCGTACCGATCTGCCCCACGCTCTGCCAGCCTCCGTGTCCGTCACCGCCCCGGTTGAGGTAGACGACGACGGAGCCGTTGGCGTTGACGAGGATGTAGTCCGCCTTGCCGTCGCCGTCCCAGTCGGCGAACCGGGCGCGGGTGCGGTCGGCCGTGAGGCCGGTCGCGACCTGGCCGTAGTTCTGCCAGCCGCCGCCGGAGTTGCCGCCGCGGTTCAGCTTGACGGTGACGGCGCCGTTGTCGGCGACGACGAGCTGGTCCGCCTTGCCGTCGCCGTCCCAGTCGGCCCAGCGGACGCGGGCGGCGCCGCCGACCTCGTTGCCGGCCCGCGGCGCGGGCGCGTGCTGCGTCCAACCGTCGGTGACCGCCTGCTCGATGGCGCCGTTGAAGGCGCGGGCCATCTTGTCGTAGCCGAGGGTGTTGGGGTGCAGGCCGTCGGCCAGTTCCGTCGCGGCGTCGAGCTTCGGCGGCTCGACGAAGCGGAAGTGCTGGCCCGCGGCCCGGCGGGAGGCTTCCTGGCCGCGCAGCACGGAGTTGAAGGTGGCCGCGCGCTGCTCCTGGCCCACCGTGTCGGTCAGGAGCCCCTGCACGAGGACCGTGACCCCGGGCTTGCGCGCCTGGATGCCGTCGACGAGCGTGGAGAGCCGGTTCGCGGCGGCGACCGGGTCGGAGCCCGACTGGCGGATGTCGTTGATGCCGAGGTGGAGCAGGACCACGTCCGGGTTGGCGGCGGTCTGCCACTCGTTGATCTTCGCCCGGACGTCCTCGACCACCCATCCGCTGTTCCCGTTGTGGTCGGGGTCGGGGAAGTTGCCGAGGGCGCGGCTCCCCACGAGGTCGGGCAGGTAGCGGGTCTGACCCGCCATGAGGTTCCACAGGGGCTGCCGGTATCCGGCGAAGGGCGAGGGCGAGCCCACGCCCTCGGTTATGGAGTCGCCCAGCGGCATGATGTGCAGGAGCGGCGGGGAGGGCTGGGCCGCCGCGGTGGCCGGGGTGGCGCCGAGGCCGAGGAGGGCGGCGCCTGCGAGCAGGGCGAGGCTGAGGTGCGCGGTGCGCTTCATCACGGGTCTGGGACCTTCGGTACAGAGGGACAGCGACGCGGGGCGTCTTCGCATGACGGGACGGGGCGCGGCCCGGGAGATGGCGTACGGGGCCGCGGAGCGGGTCAGCCGGTCACGCGGAGCTCGACGACGACGGGGCCCGTGGCGCCCAGCGGCTTGTCGACGATCCTGGCGTAGCTGTTCTTGGCGACGTCCACGTTCGCGGTGGTCGTGGCGCCCGAGGTGAAGGTGGCGTTCACGGGGTGCGCCCCGGCGTCGAGCGCGAAGACGCGGTCCGATTCGAGGGTGATGCGGCCCGTCTGCGAATGGACGGTGAAGCAGTAGATGGGCTTGCGCTTGGCCGCGGGGTCCTCGTAGGTGTACAGGCGCACCTGGGACGTGCTGGTCCCGCATTCGGCGAGGGTGATCCCGCCGTCCCCCCGGACCAGCTTGATCCCGTCCTTCGCGAGGATCGCGGCGGCGTTCGGGTACGGGGACACCTGGGCCGCGGGCGACGCCGGGGCGGACGCGGCGGCCGAGGGCGACGCGACCGGCGACGCGACCGGCGAGGGGGACGTCGAGGCGGGAGCCGAGGCCGAGGGCGAGGCCGATGCCGACGTGGTGGCCGGGCCGGAGGGCGCCGCCGGAGCCGCCGCGGAGGAGCCCGCGCTCCCCTCGGCGGTCGCCGCGTACGCCCCGAAGGCGCAGAGCGAGGTGACCGCCACGGCGGCTATGACGGGTTGACTCACGCGCGAGAACACCGGGCGGGGCCTTTCGGAGGCGGCAGGATCAGCGACCACCAAGATGTGGATCTTGATGATCATCCGAAGATATCCCAACACCACCGCGCCGCCCCGGCATTTATGACGGACTCGCTCCGGGAGCACCCGTGAACCCACGACGTCCGGGCCCCCGGCGGATCGCCGGGGGCCCGGAGGTTCGCGACCCTGGGGCCGCGGGGGTGCTACGGGAGGTTGCGCGCCATCACGATGCGCTGGACCTGGTTCGTGCCCTCGTAGATCTGCGTGATCTTCGCGTCGCGCATCATGCGCTCCAGCGGGTAGTCACGGGTGTAGCCGTAGCCGCCGAGGAGCTGGACGGCGTCCGTGGTGACCTCCATGGCCACGTCGGAGGCGAAGCACTTGGCCGCGGCGCCGAAGAAGGTCAGGTCCTCCGCGGCGCCACCGCCGGAGACGCGCTCGGACTTGGCCGCCGCCGCGTAGGTCAGCTGACGGGCCGCCTCCAGCTTCATGGCCATGTCCGCGAGCATGAACTGCACGCCCTGGAAGTCGCCGATCGGCTTGCCGAACTGCTTGCGCTCCTGGACGTAGCCCTTGGCGTAGTCCAGGGCGCCCTGGGCGATGCCGATCGCCTGGGCCGCGATGGTGATGCGGGTGTGGTCCAGGGTCTTCATGGCGGTGGCGAAACCGGTGCCCTCGGCGCCGATCATGCGGTCGGCCGGGATGCGCACGTTGTCGAGGTAGACCTCGCGGGTCGGCGAGCCCTTGATGCCGAGCTTCTTCTCCGGGGCGCCGAAGGAGACGCCCTCGTCCGACTTCTCGACCACGAAGGCGGAGATGCCCTTGGAGCGCTTCTCGGGGTCGGTCACGGCCATCACCGTGTAGTACTCGGAGACGCCCGCGTTGGTGATCCAGCGCTTGACGCCGTTGAGCACCCAGAAGTCGCCGTCGCGCACCGCGCGGGTCTTCATGCCGGCCGCGTCCGAGCCCGCGTCCGGCTCGGAGAGCGCGTACGAGAACATCGCGTCGCCCTTGGCCAGCGGGCCCAGGTACTTCGCCTTCAGCTCCTCGGAGCCGGAGAGGATCACCGGGAGCGAGCCGAGCTTGTTGACGGCCGGGATCAGGGAGGAGGAGGCGCAGACGCGGGCCACTTCCTCGATCACGATCACGGTGGCCAGGGCGTCCGCGCCCGCGCCGCCGTAGCTCTCGGGCACGTGGACGGCGTGCAGGTCGCTGGCGACGAGCGCGTCCAGGGCCTCCTGCGGGAAGCGGGACTCCTCGTCGACGGCCGCCGCGAACGGAAGGATCTTGGCCTCGGCGAGCGAGCGGACCGACTCGCGGAGCATGTCGTGCTCCTCGGCCGGGCGGTACAGGTCGAAGTCGGCAGAACCCGCCAAGACTCTCACTCCCCAAGGTGATGCGTGATGCTAACTACCGTTAAGTAACCCAGAGCTTAGTGTCCCGGCCCGATCACGGATACGTGAGCCGCACGTGAGTTGCGTGACAACGGGCGCGGCCGCGCCCCGTGACGAAGGGGACAGGGGGGAACGTCCCCCCACCTGCGCCCGACTATGCTCGGTGGCCGCGAACGGCACCACACCCTTGGAGCACGCATGGCCCCCAAGATCACTGTGATCGGTACCGGCTACCTCGGCGCCACCCACGCCGCAGCCATGGCCGAACTGGGCTTCGACGTGCTGGGGCTGGACATCGTCCCGGAGAAGATCGAGATGCTGGCCTCCGGCCGGGTCCCGATGTACGAACCGGGACTGGAGGAGCTGCTCGCCCAGCACGTCGCCGGACTGCCGGGCGCGAGCGGACGCCTGCGCTTCACCACCTCCTGGGAGGAGGTCGGCGCCTTCGGCGACGTCCACTTCGTCTGCGTGAACACCCCGCAGAAGCACGGCGAGTACGCCTGCGACATGTCCTACGTCGACTCCGCGATCGAGTCCCTGGCCCCGCACCTGACCCGGCCCGCCCTGGTCGTCGGCAAGTCCACCGTCCCGGTGGGCTCGGCGGCCCGGCTGGCGGACCGGCTGACCGAGCTCGCCCCGGCGGGCGCGGACGTCGAGCTGGCCTGGAACCCCGAGTTCCTGCGGGAGGGCTTCGCGGTCCAGGACACCCTGCACCCGGACCGGATCGTGATCGGCGTCCGCGGCGAGACGGCGGAGAAGCTGCTGCGCGAGGTGTACGCGACCCCGCTCGGCGAGGGCTCGCCGCTCGTGGTCACCGACTTCCCGACGGCGGAGCTAGTCAAGACCGCCGCGAACTCCTTCCTCGCCACGAAGATCTCCTTCATCAACGCCATGGCCGAGGTCTGCGAGGCCGCGGGCGGCGACGTGGTCAAGCTGGCCGAGGCGATCGGGCACGACGACCGGATCGGTGCGAAGTTCCTGCGCGCCGGGATCGGCTTCGGCGGCGGCTGCCTGCCCAAGGACATCCGGGCCTTCATGGCCCGCGCCGGTGAGCTGGGCGCCGACCAGGCGCTGACCTTCCTGCGCGAGGTCGACTCGATCAACATGCGCCGCCGCGGGCACATGGTCGAGCTGGCCCGGGACGCGGTCGGCGGCTCCTTCCTCGGCAAGCGCGTCGCCGTGCTCGGCGCCACCTTCAAGCCGGATTCGGACGACGTGCGGGACTCCCCCGCGCTGAACGTGGCCGGCCAGATCCACCTCCAGGGCGGCCAGGTCACCGTCTACGACCCCAAGGGCATGGACAACGCCCGCCGCGTCTTCCCGACCCTGGCCTACGCCGACTCCGCGGTGGCGGCGGTGACGGGCGCGGACGTCGTCCTGCACCTCACCGAATGGCGCGAGTTCCGCGAGCTGGACCCGGCGGCGCTGGCCCCGCTCGTCTCGGAGCGCCTCGTCCTGGACGGCCGCAACGCGCTGGACTCGGCGCGGTGGCGCGCGGCGGGCTGGACCTTCCGGGCGATGGGCCGCCCGCGCGCGTAGTTCCCGCCCTCACCGCCGCATCGCCCCGCGCGGCTCAGGTCGTGCGGGCGGCGGCGCGGTAGGTGCGCATCTTGGCGCGCGCGCCGCAGACCGACATCACGCACCAGCGGCCCCGGCCCGCCGGGCTGCGGTCGTAGTACGCCCACTGGCAGTCCGGCGCCGCGCAGGCCTTCAGCCGCGACCAGGTGCCGTCCGCGGCCGCCCCGGCGACGGCCGAGGCCACCCGGGCGAGCAGCGCCCGCTCCCCCGCCACCGCCGCCGGGGCCACGCCCGCCGCGCCGTCCGGCCCGATCCGGACCGTGAGCGGGGCCGCGGCCAGCAGGGCGTTCAGGGCTTCCAGCTCCCCGGGGGCCACCGGGTGCCCGGCGTGGGCCCGACAGGCGGCGCGCAGCCCCTCGCGCAGCGCGGTCGCCTCCGCGAGCGCCGCTCCGGACAGCCCGAACTCCTTCGCCAGCCGGTCCTCCCCGGTGTCCACGCTCAGCGTGTTGACGAGGGCCTCCACCCACGCGAGGTCCCCGGGTGCCGGTGCTCGTTCCCCGCTCATGTCCTCGACGTTACCTCTTGGCCCGGCCAGGCGGTAACGCCTACAGTGGTGGTTACCGGTAAACGCCTGCTACCAGTAACCGCTACGGAGGAGAGACCATGGCCATCGCCACGCTCGGCACCGTCGTCGTCGACTGTCCCGACCCGCTCGCCCTCGCCACCTTCTACGCCGGCCTGCTCGGCGGCACGCCCAGCCCGGACGAGGACGGCTCCTGGGTCGACCTGACCGGGCACCCGGGCACCGCGCTCGCGTTCCAGCTGGCCCCCGGGCACGTGGCGCCGAAGTGGCCCTCGGACGGGGGCGCGCAGCAGTTCCACCTCGACCTGACCGTCGAGGACCTGGACGCGGCGCAGGCCCGGATCCTGGAGCTGGGCGCGACGCCCCTGGACCTGGGCGGGCCCGACCGCACCTACCGCGTGTACGCCGACCCGGCCGGGCACCCGGTCTGCCTCTGCGCCGGCTGATCCCGGCCCGCCGTGCCCGGCCGGCGCGCGGTTACGGAGCCCCGCGCCGGTGCTGGGCCGCGCGGGCGGTGAATTCCGCGTCGCGCAGCACACGTTGGGCGTTGTCCCAGGTCAGCAGGGCCAGGTCGGCTTCCGACCAGCCCCGGTCGAGGAGTTCGGCGATCAGCCGGGGATAGCCGGACGCGTCGGTCAGACCGGCCGGGCGGGGGGTGGCCGGCTCGCTGCCGAAGGCGGCGCCGAGGCCGACGCAGTGCGGGCCCGCCACCGCCCGCACGTGGTCGAGGTGGTCCGCCACCACGTGCAGCGAGTCGCCGGTCTGGACGGAGGCGAAGGTGACCATGCACAGGCCGCCCGCGGCCCGCAGGGCGAGCAGCACCTCGTCGGAGACGTTCCCGGGATGCGGGGTGAGCGCGGCGGAGGCCGTGTGGGAGATCAGTACGGGGGCCTTCGAGGCGCCCGCGATCTGCACGGCCACGGCGTCCTCGCAGCCGGTCAGGTCGATCAGCACCGCGAGCCGGTTCAGCTCCCGCACCACCTCGTGCCCGAAGGCCGTCAGCCCCTGGTCCGCCCAGGCGGCGCCGGCCGGCGCCATGCTGCGCACGCCCAGGGCGTGCAGCGCCCGCAGGGTGCCGAGCGAGTCGGTGAGCGCGCGGCCGGGCGCCGGGCCCAGGAAGGAGGCGATCCGCCCGCGGTTGCGCGCGTCGGCCATGTCGTCCGCGCACAGGGCGAGGCTCAGGCTGTCGGGGTAGCGCCGCATCATCGCCTGCGCGACGTCGATCTGTTCCAGGGTCTCCGCCACCACCCGGTCCCGCTCGGGGGTGAGCAGCGACCAGAACTGGGCGCCGACCGCGCCGGCCCGCAGGCGCGGGATGTCGGTGTCCACGCCGCCCTCGGGGGTGCCGATGTTGTCGTGGTACGGGCTCTGGCGCAGCGTCCACAGCAAGGTGTTGCACCCGTCCGCGACGGGATGGACGGCCAGCAGCGCGGCGGCCCGGTCGAGGGCCCCGGGCAGGCCCGGAGCGGGTGCGGGGGCGGGCGCGGGGGCAGCTCCGACGGAGCCTGGGGAGGCGGGGGCGGAGCCCCCGTGCGCGGGGTCGTCCTGCAGGTCGGCCATGGCGTTCGCTCCGGTCTCGGCGGCAGCGGGGAGGGAGAAGTGTTGCCACCGTGACATGTGGGACGCGTGGGTTCGCGGCGGATGTGGCGTTCGGGTGGCGCGGGGCCCGTGGACCCCGCCCCGACCTGCACATCCGCCGCCCACGGCCCGTGCTGCGACCCGAAGCGCGTACTCCTCTAGATCACCGCTCTAGAGCACCGCGTTCGACGGCCCGCGGCTCGCCGACAGTGCGGCCGCCACCGACTCCGCGTCCCGCAGCGCCCGTACCGCGTTGGTCCAGGTGAGCTTGGCCAGGTCGGCCCGCGACCAGCCGCGGGTCAGCAGCTCCGCGATCAGGTTCGGGTAACCGGACACGTCGTCCAGCCCGGCCGGGGTGAAGGCCGTGCCGTCGAAGTCGCCGCCGATGCCGATGTGGTCCACGCCCGCGACCTCGCGCATGTGGTCCAGGTGGTCGGCGACCGTGGCCGCCGTGGCGACCGGGCGCGGGTTCGCCGCCTCGAAGGCCCGGTGCAGGGCCATCGCCTCGGGCCCGGTGTCCAGGTGGTGCAGCCCGTGCGCGCGCAGGTTCTCGTCGGCGGAGGCGGTCCAGGCCACCGCCGCCGGGAGGATGAACTTGGGCACGAAGGTGGCCATGGCCACGCCCCCGTTGGCCGGGAGCAGCGCGAGCACGTCGTCCGGGACGTTGCGCGGGTGGTCGCAGATCGCCAGCGCGGACGAGTGCGAGAAGATCACCGGCGCCACCGAGACGGCGAGCGCGTCGCGCATGGTGGTGGCCGCCACGTGCGAGAGGTCCACCAGCATGCCGATGCGGTTCATCTCGCGCACGACCTCGCGGCCGAACTCCGTGAGCCCGCCGTGGCGCGGCTCGTCGGTCGCCGAGTCCGCCCAGTCGATGGTGTCGTTGTGCGTGAGCGTCATGTAGCGGACGCCGAGCAGGTGCAGGGAGCGCAGGGTGGCCAGCGAGTTGTTGATGGAGTGGCCGCCCTCGGCGCCCATCAGCGAGGCGATCTTGCCGTCCGCCCGCGCCGCCTCCATGTCGTCCGCCGTGAGCGCCCGGACCAGGTCGTGCGGGTAGCGCTCGATCAGCTGGCCGACCGCGTCCATCTGCTCCAGGGTGGCGCTGACCGCCTCGTCGCCCGCGAAGTCGGAGCGGACGTAGACGGACCAGAACTGCGCCCCGACCCCGCCGGCGCGCAGCCGGGGGATGTCGGTGTGCAGGTGCGCGGACTGGTCGGCGGCGATGTCCCGCCGGTCCAGGTCGTAGCGCACCTGGTGGCGCAGCGCCCAGGGCAGGTCGTTGTGGCCGTCGACCACCGGGTGCTCGGCGAGCAGTTCCAGCGCCTCGTCCAGGCGCCCCGCCGCGCTCACTTGCCGAATCCGAAGGAGTCCGCGCCGGCGACCTTGGCCCGCAGCCGCTTGCCCTTCTCGGTGGCCTGGTCGTTCAGCTCCTGCTGGAACTCGCGCATCCGGGCCATCAGCTCCGGGTCCTGGGTGGCGAGGATCCGTACGGCCAGCAGTCCGGCGTTGCGCGCGCCACCGACGGAGACGGTGGCGACGGGAACCCCGGCGGGCATCTGGACGATCGAGAGCAGCGAGTCCATGCCGTCGAGGTACTTGAGCGGCACCGGTACGCCGATCACGGGCAGCGGGGTCACCGACGCCAGCATCCCGGGCAGGTGCGCGGCGCCGCCCGCGCCCGCGATGACCGCCTTCAGCCCGCGTCCGGCGGCCTGCTCCCCGTACGCGATCATCTCGCGCGGCATCCGGTGCGCGGAGACGACGTCCACCTCGTAGCGGACCTCGAACTCGTCGAGCGCCTGGGCGGCGGCCTCCATCACGGGCCAGTCGGAGTCCGAGCCCATGACGATGCCGATGACCGGCCCCGCCGAGGACGACGCTGCCGACGCGGACGCCGAAGGTGCGGAGGAGGTGCCAGGAGTGCTCATTCGGTGATCGTCCCTCGGAGGTAGCCGGCTGCGTGACGTGCGCGCTCCAGCACATCGTCCAGGTCGTCGCCGTAGGTGTTGACGTGGCCGACCTTGCGGCCCGGCTTCACGTCCTTGCCGTACATGTGGATCTTCAGCTGGGGGTCGTGCGCCATGCAGTGCAGGTACGCCGCGTACATGTCGGGGTAGTCCCCGCCCAGCACGTTCGCCATGACCGTCCAGCGGGCGCGGGGGCGCGGGTCGCCCAGCGGGAGGTCCAGGACCGCGCGCACGTGGTTGGCGAACTGCGAGGTCATCGCGCCGTCCTGGGTCCAGTGCCCGGAGTTGTGCGGGCGCATGGCCAGTTCGTTGACCAGGATCCGGCCGTCGCGGGTCTCGAACAGCTCGACGGCCAGGTGGCCGGTCACGTCGAGCTCCTTGGCGATCCGCAGGGCGAGGGCCTGGGCCTCGCCCGCGAGCTCCTCGGAGAGGTTCGGGGCGGGGGCGATCACCGTGTCGCAGACCCCGTCCACCTGGACGGACTCCACGACCGGGTACGCCACGGCCTGGCCGTGCGGCGAGCGGACGATGTTGGCCGCCAGCTCCCTCACGTACTCGACCTTCTCCTCGGCCAGGACCGGGACGCCCGCCTTGAAGGGCGCCTGCGCGTCCTCCTCGGTGCGCACGAACCACACGCCCTTGCCGTCGTACCCGCCGCGCACGGTCTTGAGGATGACGGGGAAACCGCCGACCTCGGCCGCGAAGGCCACCGCGTCCGCCGGATCGCTCACGATCCGGTGGCGGGGGCTGGGCGCGCCGATCGCGTCGAGCCGGGCGCGCATCACCCCCTTGTCCTGGGCGTGCACGAGCGCGTCGGGCCCCGGGCGGACGGGGATGCCGTCCGCTTCCAGGGCCCGCAGGTGCTCGGTGGGGACGTGCTCGTGATCGAAGGTGATCACGTCGCAGCCGCGCGCGAAGGCGCGCAGCGTCTCCAGGTCGCGATAGTCGCCGATGACGACGTCGCTGACGACCTGGGCCGCCGAGTCCTGTGGGCTGTCACTGAGGATCTTGAACTTGATGCCGAGGGGGATACCCGCCTCGTGGGTCATGCGGGCGAGCTGTCCGCCGCCGACCATGCCGACTACCGGGAACGTCACTCCTCCAGGGTATCGGCCGGATTCCGCCATTCGGACGCCGGCCGGGCCGGTTCGGGTCGGACCCGGAGGTCTACGCGCGTCCGCCCCGCTGCTCCGCGCGGGTGTCGGAAGGCACACGCGTTTGGTTGGGCCGAGACTTAACATGGACAGGTTGGAACCATCGACCGGCAGGGACTGAACCATCACATGAGCACCCCGAAACACGTCACCTTGACCGAACGCTTCCGCGGCATCGGCCGGGAGGTCATCAAGTTCGGCGCGGTCGGCGGTATGGGCGTGCTCGTCAACTTCGGCGTCTTCAACCTGCTGCGGCACACCACCGACCTGGCCGTCGTGCGCGCGAGCGTCATAGCCATCGTGGTCGCGATCGCCAGCAACTACATCGGGTTCCGGTACTTCACCTACCGCGACCGCGACCGCGGCAACCGGCGCCGCGAGCTGACGCTCTTCGTCGCCTTCAGCCTGATCGGCATGGTCATCGAGAGCGGCGTGCTCTACGCGGCCACCTACGGCTTCGGCTGGGACAGCAACCTGCAGAGCAACATATTCAAGTTCCTCGGCATGGGCATCGCGACCGTGTTCCGCTTCTGGTCCTACCGGACCTGGGTCTTCCGCGCCCTGCCCGAGGCCACCCCGGCCGCCACGACCACCGTGGTCGCGGCCCAGCGCGAGGCCGACGCCGCCGTCTCCCCCGAGCCCGCCCCGGAGCCCGCCGCCCGCTAGTAGGGGGCCCCGGCGCCGCGAGGAGCGGACCGGCGCTCTAACGGACCGGCGCTCTAGCGGACCGGCTGTTCGTGTTCCACCCGCTCCGGTGCCGTCCGGCTCAGGAAGAGGGCGAAGACCGGCGGCTGCGCCTGGAGCAGTTCGAGCCGACCGCCGTCCGCCTCGGCCAGGTCCCGGGCCACCGCGAGGCCGATGCCGGTGGAGTTCCGCCCGCTGATCGCCCGTTCGAAGATCCGGTTGCCGAGGTCCGAAGGCACTCCCGGACCGTCGTCCGTCACCTCGATGACCGCCTGGTTCCCGGTCACCCGGGTGCGCAGGGCGACCGTTCCGCCACCGTGCATGAGCGCGTTCTCGACCAGCGTCGCCAGTACCTGGGACACCGCTCCCGGCGTGCCCACGGCCCGCATCCCCTGCTTCCCCGAGCGCACGATGGCCCGACCGGCGCTGCGGTAGGCCGGGCGCCACTCCTCCACCTGTTGTTTGACGATCTCGTCCAGGTCGAAGGGGACCGCCGACCCCGTGCGCGGGTCGCGGGAGTTCGTCAGCAGCCGTTCCACCACGTCCGTGAGCCGCTCCACCTGGGTGAGGGCGATGGTCGCCTCCTCCCGTACGGTCTCCAGGTCGTCCGTGACGGTGATCTCCTCCAGCCGCATCGACAGCGCGGTCAGCGGGGTGCGCAGCTGGTGCGAGGCATCGGCGGCCAGGCGCCGCTCCGCGGTGAGCATCCGCCCGATCCGCTCCGCGCTGGCGTCCAGGACGTCCGCGACCCGGTCCAGCTCGGGCACCCCGTACCGCTTGTGGCGCGGCCGCGGGTCCCCCGAGCCGAGGCGCTCGGCGGTCTCGGCGAGGTCGGTGAGCGGGGAGGCCAGCCGGTTGGCCTGGCGCACCGCGAGCAGGACGGCCGCCACGACGGCCAGCAGGGCGACGGCGCCGACCACCGCGAGGGTGCGGCCGACCTCCTTGGTGACCGTGGAGCGGGACTCCTCGACCACCACCACCTCGCCGTTCTCGCCCCTGGCGGTGCCGCGCAGGGCGCTGCCGTCGACGGGCACGCCGATCTCGACCGGGGTGTGGCCGGGGACCTGGATGCGTGCGGAGCGCCCGGCGTCCAGCTGCTCGCCGAGCGAGCGGGCGTCGATCGGCTTCTTCTCCAGCACGTTCGACTCGACGATGCCGACGAGGCGCAGGGCCTCGGATTCGACACTGTCCTGAGCGCTGTTGGTGATCGTCCGGGTCTCCACGATCACGAGGGAGATCCCGAACACGGCGATCACGACGAGCACCACGGCGAGCGTGGAGTTGATCAGGCGGCGGCGCATGCCTTAGAGGATGCCCTAACCGGTGCCCCCGGGGCGGTCAGCTCTTCTCGAAGCGGAAGCCCACGCCCCGGACGGTCGCGATGTAGCGCGGGTTCGCGGCGTCGTCGCCCAGCTTCTTGCGCAGCCAGGAGATGTGCATGTCCAGGGTCTTGGTCGAGGACCACCAGGTGGTGTCCCAGACCTCGCGCATGAGCTGGTCGCGGGTGACGACCCGGCCCGCGTCGCGCACCAGGACGCGCAGCAGGTCGAACTCCTTGGCGGTGAGCTGGAGCTCCTCCTCCCCCATCCAGGCGCGGTGCGACTCGACGTCGATCCGCACCCCGTGGGTGGCGGGCGGCTGGGCGGGCTCGGTGGCGCCGCGCCGGAGCAGGGCCCGGACCCGGGCCAGCAGCTCGGCGAGCCGGAAGGGCTTGGTCACGTAGTCGTCGGCCCCGGCGTCCAGTCCGACCACGGTGTCGACCTCGTCGGCCCGGGCGGTCAGGACCAGGATCGGGAAGCCGTGGCCCTCGGCACGCAGCCGGCGGGCGACCTCCAGGCCGTCCATCCCGGGCAGGCCCAGGTCCAGGACGACAAGATCGACGCCGCCCTGCAGTCCCGCGTCCAGAGCGGTCGGGCCGTCCTCACGGACCTCGACCTCGTACCCCTCCCGGCGCAGGGCGCGGGCCAGGGGTTCCGAGATGGATGCGTCGTCCTCGGCGAGCAGTACACGCGTCATGTGGGTGATGGTAGTCCGCGGCGGGCGGCCGCAGGGCTGCACCCGGACACCCCTGTGGATCTAGTCTTGTGGGCGGCTCACGGCCTTCGAATGTGATCAAACGGTTCCCCGGAATCCTGTGATCCATATCTCAAGTCCTTTCATATGCCGCAGTGTCGTGTCGTATGGTGTCGAGACGCCTGATGCACTACCCCGGGGACCTTTGCGCCGAAAAGCGAGCCAAAGGTCTCTACTTCTGTCCTGACCGGCGAGCCAGTCTCTTGGGACTGCCCTTAGCCGGGCTTGATGACAGTGAATGACCTGTGGGCCGGGCCCTGCGCGCGAAGATGCGCGCCGGGCGTGGATCCCGGTGACGGATGTCCCTTCGCGGCCGATGCGGCCGTGAGACCCCTGGGCGTGGGGCGGGGCACTCGACGCCGGTGCCGGCCACCCCCCACCGGGCGCCGTTCCGCTCACGAAGCGAGGCGTCCCGATCAAGCAAGGATCGACCATGGCTTCCAGCCTGACGGAGGGTTCGGCGGACTCGTCCACCGAAAAGACCTTCTTCGGCCACCCCCGTGGCCTGGCCACTCTGTTCATGACCGAGATGTGGGAGCGCTTCTCCTACTACGGCATGCGCGCACTCCTCGTCCTGTACTTGGTCTCGGGAGGGACCGAGGCCGCGACCGGCAGCCAGGGTGGCGGCCTCGCCTTCACGATGGCCACGGCCACGGCGATCTACTCGGTCTACGTGGCGATGGTCTACCTGATGGCCATGCCGGGCGGCTGGTTCGGTGACCGCGTCTGGGGCGCACGCAAGACCGTCGCCATCGCCGGTGGCGTGATCATGGCCGGCCACATCTCGCTGGCCATCCCCGGCCAGGCGATGTTCTTCCTCGGCCTGGTCCTGGTCGCGGCCGGTTCCGGCCTGCTGAAGGCCAACATCTCGACGATGGTCGGTCACCTCTACGACGGTCCGGACGACCCGCGCCGTGACGGTGGCTTCACGATCTTCTACATCGGCATCAACCTCGGTGCCTTCGTCGCGCCCTTCGTCGTCGGCACCGTCGGCGAGAAGGTCAACTGGCACTTCGGCTTCCTGCTCGCCGCCGTCGGCATGGGCCTGGGCCTGGTCCAGTTCCTCCTGGGCACCAAGCACCTGGACGCCCGCAGCAGCATCGTCCCGAACCCGCTGTCCGCGGACGAGCGCAAGAACGTCATCGTCAAGGTCGTCGGCGTGGCCGTCGTGGCCGCCGTGTTCTACGGCGTCGTCGCCGCCCTGGGCATGTACACCCTGAACTGGGCGCTGGTCCCGATCACCCTGGCCGGTCTGGTCATCCCGGTGGCCGTCCTGGTCCGCATCAAGCGCGACAAGGACCTGTCGGGCACCGAGCAGTCGAAGATGACCGCTTACATCTGGTTCTTCGTGGCCGCCGCCGTCTTCTGGATGATCTACGACCAGGGTGGTTCGACCCTGTCGCTGTTCGCCGACGGCAAGACCGCAGACAAGGTCTTCGGGCTCGGCTTCCCGGCCACCTGGTACCAGTCGCTGAACCCGCTGTTCGTGATGGCCCTGGCGCCGGTCTTCGCCTGGCTGTGGCTGTGGCTGGCCCGCAAGAACCAGGAACCGAACACCATCGTGAAGTTCTCGATGGGTCTGGTGCTGGTCGGCGCGTCCTTCTTCGTCTTCATCGTCCCGATGAACATGGCCGGCGACGGCACCAAGGTCTCGCCGATGTGGCTGGTCTCGATCTACATGATCCAGACCATCGGTGAGCTGTGCCTCTCCCCGGTCGGCCTCTCGGTCACCACGAAGATGGCCCCGCAGAAGTACGCCTCCCAGATGATGGGCGTCTGGTTCCTCGCGGTCACCGCGGGTGACTGCACCACCGGTCTGCTCTCCATCGCGGGCGTCGACCTCAACGGAACCTCGGTGATCGCCTTCGAGGCGGCGGCCGCGGTCCTCGCGGGCTTCGCGATCTACTCGTACCGCAAGAAGGTCCAGTCCCTGATGGGCACCGTGCACTGACGCACGCCCCCCCTCGCGCACGGACGCACGCGACGGCCCGGCACACCCCACGGTGTGCCGGGCCGTCGCGCGTGTGCGTGCGGTGCCTACCTCGTGCCGCGCAGCCGGCGCCACGGGGTGAAGGTGAAGACCGCGCCGCCGAGCAGCACGACGGTCCCGGCCACCAGGGCCAGGGCCTTGATGCCGCCGTCGTCGGAGGCGCCGGTCTCGGCCAGGCCGCCCGCGGCCGACGTGCCCGCGTTCGTACCGGCGGTGGTGGTACCGGGGTTACCGGAGCCGCCCGGCTGGGCGGCCGTGTCCAGCTCCAGGGAGACCCCGCTGGTGGTCGCCTTGCAGGGCACCGTGATGGGTGTGGCGCCGGGGGCCAGCGTGACGTCGATGGTCAGCTGGTCGGGGCTGAGCGTCACCTTGCCGGTCTTGCCGGGCGTGTAGGTGCCGCTCATGTCGCTCAGGCTGACCGGGGCCTTGTCCGGGATGGGCTCCGCGTTGGCCGGGCCCGTGACCTTGACCGTGCCGCTGTCGGCCCCGCCGAGCTTGATGTTCATCGAGGGCTTGAGGGCGCCCGCCGGCAGGGCCATCGGGCTGGCCATGGCTCCCTTGGCGGTCTTGACGGTCAGGGCGTAGGCGCCGCCGTTCTTCTTGGCGCTGATCGTGACCGGGGTCTTGATGCCGCCGGGGACCGTCGGTCCGCAGTCGTAGGCGACCTCCACGGCCTTGCCCGGGAAGTCGGTCTGCCCGCCGCTGCCGCCGGTGGTGGCCCCACCCGTGGTCGTGGCCCCGCCCGTGGTGGTGGCCCCACCGGTGGTCGTGGCCCCGCCCGTGGTGGTCGCCCCGCCCGTGGTGGCACCGCCCGTGGTGGCACCGCCGGTCGTCGACCCGCCGCCCTCGACCTTGATGGTCGCCCCGGCCTTCACCGTCTCCTTCGGCGAGCACTTGGTCTCGGTGGTCATGATCTGGTTGACGTTGATCGTGTACTTGTCGGGCGTGAGCGTGATGTCGCCCGCCTTCTCGATCTTGAGCTTGCCCTTCATCTCCGACAGCACCATCTGGCTGTTCTTGGGGATCGGCGGGTTCTGGCGCGGGCCCTGGACCGCCACGGTGCCGCTCTGGGCCCCGCCGACGGTGATGTTGCCGCTGGGCTGGACGACGTCCTTGTTCAGGTCCAGCACGTCCGGGTTCTTCGACGCCGCCTTGACCGTCTTCCAGCTGATGTCGACGGTGTCACCGACCTTGGCGGTCGCCGGCGCGGTGATCGACACCGTCGTCTCGCCCTGGATCGGGGGGAGATTGCTGATGGCGGGCGGGATGCACTCGGTCTTGAAGGTGATCTCGGCGGCCTGGGCGGGGGTCGCCGCCAGCAGGATCCCCGCCCCGCCGAGCATCAGCGCGACCCCGGCCGCGCTCATCCTCCGTTGGGTCTTCACGACTGTCCCTTCGTTGTCGGATGGTCTTCTGACGGTGCGGATGTCTGTACGGGTGGTGCTCCCGGAGCGTCGGCGCCGTCCGGGGTGAACCACGGCAGTACGGCCGTGGCGGTCTGGGGGGACGGCGCCGGGGGGCGCCGCGGGGGGCCGCCCGGGCGCCGTACGGCGCCGGGGACGCGCGGCAGCCGCGCGGTGACGACGTTCGCCGGATCGCGCGGGGCGCCGACGGGCGCGCTGCCGCGGTGGCGGCCGGAGCCGGGGGCGCGGGGGCGGACCTTGTCGACGACGGCCATGCCGACCCGGAAGAGCGCGGCGGGGATCACCAGGCACAGCAGGACCCAGAAGAGGAGGACGCCGTAGGGCCGGTCCACCCCCCAGGGCTGGGTGGCCAGGACCTTCTCGCCGTACTTGAGCGAGAGCGTGTAGTCGCCGTACGCGCCCGCGCCCAGCTCGACGTCGATCGCGACCCGGGCCTTCTGCCCGGGCGGGATCGTGCCCTTCCACCGGTGTTCCTCCCAGGTCGGCGCGAACACCCCGTGGGCGGTGCCGATCTGGAAGACGGGGTCGGTGACCGGGGCCGAGCCGAGGTTGCCGACCGTGACCACGAACCGGCGGCTCGGCGGGGCGCCGAACCAGGTCAGCACGCCGTCGTCGCCCTCCAGTTGGACCCCGGTCAAGAGGGCGAGGCGGGCCGTGCCGGACTCCGCCGGCAGCTCGGCCACCGGATGGTCCGTGATCTTCACCGGGACGGCGACGGTGGACTGGTCCCCGTTGACGGAGGCCACGTTGACCACGCAGGGACAGGGCTTGGGCGGTCCCACCACTGGCAGCCCGGCTGCGAAGTGCCCGGCCTCGTCGACGGCGACGGCGGCGCCGTCCGCGTTGGCGCAGCTGTTGGTGCCGCCGATCATGTTCTGCCCGCAGACCAGCAGCATCACCATGGTCTTGGGCCGCCAGCCGGTTCCGGTGACGGTGACCTCGGTGCCCTTGGCGACCTCCTGGAGGGAGAGCGTCGCGGCGGGTTTGCCGTCGGCGGCCGGAGCGGCCCCGGCGGCGGCCGCCGCCAGCGCGAGGAGGGCGCCCGCCAGCGCGACCACCAGGACCGTCGCCGTCCTGCGGCCCGGTCCGCGCCGACGCGCGGCCGGGCGGGCGCGGCCGGCCGCCGGGAGCGGGGCAACGTAGCGCGTGCTCACCTGGGAGCTCCCGTCAACTCGTGTTCTGGCAGGTGGGGTTCGGCGTCCGCGTCGGGCCCGTCCGGGCGCCCGCCCGCGCCGGCGGGCGACGCCGCACGGGACGCCCGACGGGTGCGTGCGAGCAGGTGCGCGACCAGGGCCACGGCGCCGAGGCCGAGCAGCCCCGCGCAGGTCAGGCCGACCAGGCCCCAGGGCACGAACCACGCGGAGGTGGTGGTCGTGGCCCGCGCGCCGCCCGGGGCGGTGACGGTGAGGGTGAGCCGGACGTCGTCGAAGACCGGCGCCCCGGGCCAGGGCTCGCTCAGCTCGACCCGCTGGCCGGGCAGCAGTTCCACGGGCAGGCCGCGCACGGTGCGGCCCGCCACCTCGCCGAACAGTCCCTCGGCGCGCACCGACAGCTCGGGCGCGAGGGCCACGTTCCCGCGGTTGACCAGGGTGTAGTGCAGGACGGCGGCCGCGCCCTTGCCGCCGACCGAGGCGCGCTCGACGGTGAGGGCGGCCAGGACCGGACCGCTGACGCGCAGGTGGACCCGTACGGCCGCCTCGTGACCGGCTTCGGTCGCGACGACGGC
Organism: Streptomyces sp. NPDC059917; assembly: GCF_042730635.1. Classification (NCBI taxonomy): domain Bacteria; kingdom Bacillati; phylum Actinomycetota; class Actinomycetes; order Kitasatosporales; family Streptomycetaceae; genus Streptomyces; species Streptomyces sp. NPDC059917. The sequence continues at coordinate 107,912 of NZ_JBHWLC010000010.1, read as the reverse complement.
GACGGGGTGGTCGCCCGGCACCGCGGCGGGGGGCACGGTGACGGTGAAGGGGACCACGGCGCGGGTGCGGGGCGGGATCGTGACGGTGCGGGCCGCGCCGAAGCCGATCCAGGACCCGGCCCCGGTGGACCGCGCCGCCGGGCGCACCGCGAGGGCCCCGGCCCCGGTGTTGTAGGCGTCCGCTCCGCGCAGGGTCACGGTGTGTTCCCGGTCCGTGGGGTTGGCCAGCGCGAGCCGGTCCTCCAGCACCGTGCCGGGGGTTCCCTCCAGGTAGAAGTACGGGCGGGCGCCGCCGGGGCGGGCCGTCGACCCGGCGGCCGGCTCGGCGCTCCAGCCGGGGTCGGCCGCGCGCGCCGGGGCGGCGAAGCACAGGGCGATCGCGCAGATCAGCCCGGACAGCCCGGCCGACGCGAGGCGGGTGTGGTGGCGGCGGAGCACGGGCATGGCCGGGTCCGCTCCGTTCAGGACCGGGCCCGTTGGCCGCGCCGGGTCAGCCAGAGCACCCCGGCGGCGCCGGAGAGCAGCACGGTGGCGCCCAGGGTGCCCAGGGCCAGGGCGGAGTCGGCGGGGCCGGTCTGCGGGAGGGTGTCCTCGGAGCCGGAGGAGGCGGACTTCGCCGCCCCGGCGGCCGCCGTCACCTCCATCTCCAGGGACGGCTTGGGGCTGTTGCCGGTCTTGCAGGTGGTCGTGGTGCCCATGGCCTTGATGGTGAGCACGCCCGCGGTGAAGGTGACCTTGCCGCTCTTCTTCGGGGTGTAGGTGCCCGAGAGGTCGGAGATCTTGATGGGCGCGTTGGCGGGCGCGGCGGCCGCGTTGGGCGGGCCCGCGACCGGGACGCTGGCCGTCTCGTCCCCGGCCACCATGATGACGGCGCTGGGCGACATCGCGCCGGGGCCGAGTTCGATGGGGCTGGAGGAGACGCCCTTCTGGAAGGACATCGTGAGCTTGTAGCCGTCGCCCTCCTTGACGGCCTTGATGTCGATGGGCGACACGGCCGACTTCGGGCCGATCGGGGTTTCGCAGTCGTACTTGACGTCGACCACATCGGCCTGCGCGGCCGGGGCGGCCAGCAGGACCGCCGATCCGGCCAGCGCGGTGGCGAGCGCGAGCGCGGTGGAGCGTTTCCGGTTGGACACCTTCGTCTTCCCCTCGGGCCTCGGAACCACGTGTCACTGATGGCAAGTTACTGACGGCACATCAGATTTGGTGGCTCAAAGTACGCCGAGGGGCCTACGGAAGGAAGAGACAGGACACCCCGGTATCAGGAGGCCCGGACACCCCGCTGCCACACGGCCGAAACGAGCGGGACGCCCGGCCGGTAGGCCAGGTGGACGTGGCTCGGGGCGTCCAGCAGGGCCAGGTCCGCCCGCGCACCGGGCGTGAGCGCGCCGATGTCGGTGCGCCGCAGGGCGCGGGCGCCGCCCGCGGTGGCGGACCACAGGGCCTCGTCGGGGGTCATGCCCATGTCCCGGACGGCGAGGGCGATGCAGAAGGGCATCGAACTCGTGTAGGAGGAGCCGGGGTTGCAGTCGGTCGACAGGGCGACGGTGGCGCCTGCGGCGAGCAGCCGACGGGCGTCCGGCCACTGGGCGCGGGTGGAGAACTCCGCGCCGGGCAGCAGGGTGGCCACCGTGGTCGCGGCGGCCTGGCCGAGCGCGTCGACGTCGGCGTCGGTCAGGTGGGTGCAGTGGTCGGCGGAGGCCGCCTCCAGTTCCACGGCGAGCTGGACGCCGGGGCCGTGGGAGAGCTGGTTGGCGTGGATGCGCGGGATCAGGCCCGCGGCCGCGCCCGCGGTGAGGATGGCGCGGGCCTGGTCCCCGTCGAAGGCCCCCTTCTCGCAGAAGACGTCCACCCAGCGGGCGTACGGGGCGCAGGCCGCCAGCATCTCGCCGGTGACCAGGTCCACGTAGGCCGCCGGGTCCGCGGCGAAGTCGGGCGAGACGATGTGCGCGCCGAGGTAGGTGACCTCCTCGGTGTGGGCGGCGGCGATGCGCAGGGCGCGGGCCTCGTCCTCGACGGTCAGGCCGTAGCCGGACTTGGTCTCGAAGGTGGTGGTGCCCTGGCGGCGGGCCTCGTCGAGGTGGCGGACCAGATTGGCCTCCAGCTCGGCGTCGGTGGCGGCGCGGGTGGCGGCGACCGTGGTCCGGATCCCACCGGCGGAGTAGCTGCGGCCCGACATCCGGGCGTTGAACTCGGCGGTGCGGTCGCCCGCGAAGACCAGGTGCGAGTGGGAGTCGACGAAGCCGGGGATCACGGCGCGGCCGTGCGCGTCGAAGGCGTGGTCCGCGGCCGGGGCCCGGTCGGCGGGGCCGACCCAGGCCACGGTCTCGCCGTCCAGGACGACGGCGGCGTCCTGGAGCAGGCCCAGCGGGGAGCCGTCGCCGAGAGCGGGGTCGTTGGTGACGAGGCTGCCGATGTTGTGGATGACGGTGGTGGTCACGGTTTCCTCTCGGAGGCACGGGGCTCCGCCCCGGGAAGGGGTCAGCCGCGGACGGCTGCGATCGCTTCGGCCAGGGCCGACGGGACGTCGGGGACCAGGGTGTGCGCGCCGTCGCGGACGACGTGCCGGCCGCCGACCACGGTGTGCCGGACGTCGGCCGCGGAGGCCGCGAAGACCGCGGTCTCGGCACCCAGCCGCGGCACCGGCCCCGCCGTCCGTACGGAGTCCAGCGCGACCGTGGTGAAGTCCGCGCGCGCACCCGCCTCCAGCCGCCCGGCCCCCTCCCAGCCGAGGGCCGCGTGCCCGTCCTCGGTCGCCGCGGTCAGCAGCGCGTTCGCCGTCCAGTGCCCGCGCGTGCGGCTGCGCAGGCGCTCGTTCAGCTCCATCGCGCGGGCCTCTTCGAGCAGGTCGATGACGGCGTGGCTGTCGCTGCCCAGGGACAGCGGGCTGCCGGCGTGCTGGAGCCGGGTGGCCGGGCCGATGCCGTCGGCGAGGTCGCGTTCGGTGGTGGGGCACATGCAGGTGCCGGTGGACGTGCCGCCCAGGAGGGCGATGTCCGCGTCCGTGAGGTGCGTGTTGTGCACGCCGGTGGTGCGCGGGCCCAGCACCCCGTGATCGGCGAGCAGCTGGGTGGGGGTGCACCCGTGCGCGGCCCGGCAGGCGTCGTTCTCGGCGGTCTGCTCGGACAGGTGCACGTGCAGCGGCGCCCGGCGCTCGGCGGCCCAGGCCGCCACCGTGGCCAGCTGGTCGGCGGGCACGGCGCGCACGGAGTGCACGGCGGCGCCGATCAGGGCGTGCTCGCGCGGCTTCAGCGCGTCGACCCGCTCGGCCCAGGCGTCGGCGGTGCCGTCGGAGAAGCGCAGCTGGTGCGGCTGCGGGGCCTCGCCGAAGCCGGAGGAGAGGTACGCCGTGTCGAGGAGGGTGATGCGGATGCCGGCCGCGGCCGCCGCCTCGATCAGGGCCTCGCCCATGGCGTTGGGGTCGGCGTAGGCCGCGCCGCCGGGGGCGTGGTGGACGTAGTGGAACTCGCCGACGGCGGTGATCCCGGCCAGCGCCATCTCCGCGTAGACCGCGCGGGCGAGCGCGAAGTAGTTCTCGGGGGTGAGGTTCTGGGCGGCCTTGTACATCAGCTCGCGCCAGGTCCAGAAGGTGCCGCTGCCGACCTGGACCGTGCCGCGCAGCGCCCGGTGGAAGGCGTGGCTGTGCGCGTTGGCCAGGCCCGGGAGGGTGAGCCCGCGCAGCACCTCGGCGCCCGGCGGCGGGGCGTCCACGCCGGTGCGCAGCGCCGCGATCCGGCCGTCCTCGACGTCCAGGGCGACGCCCGGCTCGACGTGGGTGCCGAGCCAGGCGTGCTCCAGCCAGTACGTGTGCTGCCGCGCGCTCGGCGCGGGCCCCGTCACCTGCATGCGAGACCTTCCAGTACGTCGGCGAGGGCGAGGACTCCGGCGACGCAGTCGTCCTCGGCGGCGTACTCGGCCGGGGAGTGGGAGACGCCGGTGGGATTGCGTACGAACAGCATCGCGGTCGGGATCGATCCGGAGAGGATTCCGGCGTCGTGTCCCGCGCCGGTTCCGAGCACCGGGAGGGCCCCGCCCAGGATCCGGTTGAGCTCGTCGCGCAGGGCGTCCTCGAACTCGATGACCGGGGTGAAGGACTCCCGGACCACGCTCAGGTCGATGCCCTCGCTCTCGGCGCGTTCCCGGGCGGCCTTCTCGATCGCCGTGACGACGGTGTCGAGGGCGGCCTGGTCGGGTGCGCGGGAGTCGAGCCAGCCGCGGACCAGCGAGGGGATCGCGTTGACCCCGTTGGGCTCGACCGAGATCTTCCCGAAGGTGGCGACGGCCCCGGCGAGGGCCGCCTCGCTGCGGGCGGCCAGCACGGTCTGGGCGTAGGTCAGCATCGGGTCGCGGCGGTCCACCAGCCGGGTGGTGCCGGCGTGGTTGGCCTCGCCGCGGAAGTCGAAGCGCCAGCGGCCGTGCGGCCAGATCGCGGAGGCGAGGCCGACCCGGTCGCCGGAGAGGTCCAGGGCGCGGCCCTGTTCCACGTGCAGCTCGACGAAGGCCCCGATGCGGGCGAGGCGTTCGGGGTCGGCGCCGATGGTGTCCGGGTCGTACCCGGCCTCCTCCATGGCGCGCGGCAGGCTGGTGCCGTCGGCGTCGCGCAGCTCGTACGCCTTCTCCTTCGTCAGCTGTCCGGCGGCGAGCCGGGAGCCGACGCAGGCGAGCCCGAAGCGGGCGCCCTCCTCGTCACCGAAGTTGGTGATGGCCAGCGGCCGGGAGAAGGCGGCGCCCCTGCGGCGGAGCTCGTCGAGGGCGGCGAAGGAGGAGACCACGCCGAGGGGGCCGTCGAAGGCCCCGCCGTCGGGCACGGAGTCCAGGTGGGAGCCGGTGACGACGGCGTCCCCGGCGAGGGGGTCGCCGAGCCAGGCCCACTGGTTGCCGTTGCGGTCGGTCTCGTAGGCGAGCCCGCGCGCCTCGGCCTGCGCCTGGAACCAGGTCCGGCAGTCGGCGTCGGCGCCGGTCCAGGCGTAGCGGCGGTAGCCGCCGCTGTCCCGGTCCCGCCCGATGGGCCGGAGCTCGGCCCACATCTCGTGGAACGAGGCTCCGGCCGTGGCTTCCTGGGTCACGCCTGGTCGCCTTCGCGCATCGGGATGCGCACGTCGCGCTCTTCGGCCACGGTCTCGGCGATGTCGTAGCCCGCGTCGACGTGGCGGATGACGCCCATGCCGGGGTCGTTGGTGAGCACGCGGCGGATCTTCTCGCCCGCGAGCTTGGTGCCGTCGGCGACGCTGACCTGGCCCGCGTGGATGGAGCGGCCCATGCCGACCCCGCCGCCGTGGTGGATGGAGACCCAGGAGGCGCCGGAGGCGACGTTGACCATCGCGTTGAGCAGCGGCCAGTCGGCGATCGCGTCGGAGCCGTCGAGCATGGCCTCGGTCTCGCGGTACGGGGAGGCCACCGAGCCGCAGTCGAGGTGGTCGCGGCCGATGACCAGCGGGGCGGCGAGGGTGCCGTCGGCGACCATCTCGTTGAAGCGCTCACCGGCCTTGTCGCGCTCGCCGTAGCCGAGCCAGCAGATGCGCGCGGGCAGGCCCTGGAAGTGGACGCGCTCGCCGGCCATCTTGATCCAGCGGTGCAGGGACTCGTTCTCCGGGAAGAGTTCGAGCATCGCCTTGTCGGTCTTGTGGATGTCCGAGGCCTCGCCGGACAGGGCCGCCCAGCGGAAGGGGCCCTTGCCCTCGCAGAAGAGGGGGCGGATGTAGGCGGGGACGAAGCCGGGGAAGGCGAAGGCGCGGTCGTAACCGGCCAGCTGGGCCTCGCCGCGGATGGAGTTGCCGTAGTCGAAGACCTCGGAGCCGGCGTCCATGAAGCCGACCATGGCCTCGACGTGCTTGGCCATGGACTCGCGGGCGCGGACGGTGAAGCCGGCCGGGTCCTTGGCGGCGAAGTCGGCCATGTCGTCGAAGTCGACGCCGATCGGGAGGTAGGCGAGCGGGTCGTGGGCGGAGGTCTGGTCCGTCACGATGTCGATCGGGGCGCCTTCCGCGAGCATCTGCGGGAGGAGTTCGGCGGCGTTGCCGAGCAGGCCGATGGAGAGCGGCTTGCGGGCGTCGCGGGCCTCGACGGCGAGCTGCATCGCGTGGCGCAGGTCGTTCGCCTTGACGTCGAGGTAGCGGTGCTCGATGCGGCGGTCGATGGCGCGCGGGTCGACGTCGATGCAGATGGCGACGCCGTCGTTCATCGTCACGGCGAGCGGCTGGGCGCCGCCCATGCCGCCGAGGCCGGCGGTCAGGGTGATCGTCCCGGCGAGGGTCCCGTTGAACTTCTTCGCGGCGACGGCGGCGAAGGTCTCGTAGGTGCCCTGGAGGATGCCCTGGGTGCCGATGTAGATCCACGAACCGGCGGTCATCTGCCCGTACATGGTCAGGCCCAGGTTCTCCAGGCGCCGGAACTCCTCCCAGTTCGCCCAGTCGCCGACCAGGTTGGAGTTGGCGAGCAGGACGCGCGGGGCCCATTCGTGGGTCTGCATGACGCCGACCGGACGCCCGGACTGGACCAGCATGGTCTCGTCCTGCTTGAGGGTCTGCAGCGTGCGGACCATCGCGTCGTACGAGCGCCAGTCGCGCGCGGCCTTGCCGGTGCCGCCGTAGACGACCAGCTTGTCGGGGTGCTCGGCGACCTCGGGGTCGAGGTTGTTCTGCAGCATCCGCAGGGCGGCCTCCTGCTGCCATCCCAGGGTGCTGAGTCCGGTGCCTCGCGCGGCACGTACGGGGCGGGGTCCTGACATGGCGGTGCCTCCTCCGATGTTGGGCAATCTATTCACATACTCACTGTCTGAATAGGTTCAGTCAACAGCTGCGGGCATGTCGCCGTGGTGGTTGGCTGGCGGACATGACTGCGAAGAGCGCCGCCGCGCGCCGGGACCTGGTCGTACGGGCCGCCGTGCGCCAGGGGCTGGTGGGGCCGGACGAGGGGGACGAGCCCCTGGTGTGCCTGCTGGACACGGCCGGGATCCGGGACTCGGCCGCCGCCCTGACGGCCGCCTTCGCCGCCGCGCTGCCGCCGGGCACCCCCGTCCTGCACGCCTTCGCCGTGAAGGCCTGCCCGCTGGTCCCGGTGCTGCGGCTGCTCGCCGCCGCCGGGCTGGGGTGCGAGGTGGCCAGCGCCGGGGAGCTGGCCCTGGCCCGGGCCGCCGGACTGGGCCCCGCCCGCACGGTCCTGGACTCCCCCGCCAAGACCACCGCCGAACTGCGCGAGGCGCTGGCCCTGGGCATCGCGGTCAACGCCGACAACCGCCAGGAGCTGGAGCGCATCGACGCCCTGATCGCGGCGGACCCGGGCCCGGTCCGCTCCCCGATCGGCCTGCGGATCAATGCGCAGACCGGCGCGGGCGCCATCGACGCCCTCTCCACCGCGACCGCCACCTCGAAGTTCGGCTTCGCGCTGCGCGACGAGGGGGCGCGCGAGTGGCTGGTGCGCGCCTGCGCCGAGCGCCCCTGGCTGACCCGGCTGCACACCCACTCCGGATCCCAGGGCGTACCGCTGCCGCTGATCGCGCGGGGGGTGCGCGCCGTGCACGAGCTGGCCGAGGAGGTCAACGCCCGCGTCGGCCGGCGCCGGATCGACACGATCGACATCGGCGGGGGGCTCCCGGTGAACTTCGCCTCGGACGCGCCGACCCCCTCGTACGCCGACTACGTGGCCGCCCTGCGCACCGCCGCCCCGGCCCTCTTCGACGGCTCCTACGGCCTGGTCACCGAGTTCGGCCGGTCCCTGACCGCCAAGCACGGCCTGGTGATCGCCCGGGTCGAGTACGCGAAGACCACCGGCGGCCGCCCCGTCGCGCTCACCCACGCGGGGGTCCAGCTGGCCACCCGCACGGTCTACGCGCCCGCCGTGTGGCCCGTGCGGATCCTCGGCTACGACGGGCGGGGCGTCCCCAAGGAGGGCGCGCCCCTCGCCCAGGACGTCGCGGGGCCCGCCTGTTTCGCGGGCGACCTGCTGGCCGAGGCCCGGGCGCTCCCGCCGCTCGATGCGGGCGACCTGATCGCCGTACCGGACACCGGCGCGTACTTCTTCACGGCCCACTACGGCTACAACAGCCTGCCGCGCCCGGCCGTCCACGGCTTCGCCGTCGAGGGGGACGCGGTGCGCTTCGCCCTCGCGCGGCCCGCGCAGTCGCTCCCCTCGCTGGTGGCGGAGGCGGGCGCGGCGCAGGGCGACGCACTGCTGTAGCCGGGCCCGGTGCCTCCTACTCGACGAAGAGGGAGCGGGCGGTGGCCTTCGCGTCGAAGGCCTCCAGCCGGGCCTGGGCGTCGGGCAGCGCGTCCGCCATCGACTCCAGCAGCACCCGCCCCAGGAGCATCGGCGCGCACGCCGTGTCGAAGGCGAGTCCGGTGCCGACCGGCGCCGGGATCAGCAGGTCCGAGTGGCGGGCCACCGGGGCGAAGGCGGAATCGGCGACCGTGACCACGGTCAGCCCGGCCGTACGGGCGTACTCCAGGGCCGCCAGCACCTCGCGCGGATGCCGGGGCAGCGCGAAGCACAGCAGCGCCGAGGCCCCGGACCCGACCGCGGCGTCGATCCGGTCGGCCAGCATCGAGCCGCCCTCGTCCAGCAGCCGCACGTCGGGGTGGACCTTGCCCGCGAAGTACGCGAACCCGCGCGCCTGCGAGGACGCGGCGCGCAGCCCGAGCACCGGCAGCGGTACCGACGCGGCCAGCGCCCGCCCCGCCTCCTCGACGGGCCCGGGGTCGGCGAGCATCGCCGAGAGGTGGCGCAGGTTGTCGATCTCGGCCTGGACGGCCTGCTGGTAGGAGTTGTACGCGTCGCTGCCGGACCCGCCGGGGCGACCGGCGGGGGCCACCTCGCGCAGGTGCCGGCGCAGGGCCGGGTAGCCGTCGAAGCCGAGCGCCACCGCGAAGCGGGTCACCGAGGGCTGGCTGACCCCGGCCAGCTCGGCCAGCTCGACGCTGGACAGGAACGGCACCTCGGCCGCCCCGCGCACCATGCAGTGGGCGATCCGCCGCTGGGTCGGCGTCAGCCGGTGCCCCTCGAACAGCTTCTGCAGCCGCGCTGCCGGGCTGTCGCTCATCCCGCCCCCTCCTCCGTCCCGTGAACCTATTCAGTCAGCAAGCACTCTGCATGCGGATATGCAGGACGGCAACCCTGGTCCGCCGCGTGATACGGGGGCTAGCCCCAGTGCCGGGCGGCAACGCCCTTCCTAGCCTGGAGGCATGGAACCCCATTCCCACACCGATGCCCACGAGCTGAAGAAGGAATTCGACGCCACCTTGAAGGCCCGCGGGGAGCTGGGGCCCGAGTACGAGGCGGCGCTCGTCGATTCGTTCGTCGAGAAGGTGGACACCCAGGTCAGGCGGCGCCTGGCCGAGCAGCGCCTGCACGAGGCGCGCGGTGGTCCCGTGGCCGCCGGGGGCGGGGCGAACTTCGGCGAACGCTTCGGCTTCGCCATCGTGACGCTGGTCCTGGCGATCCCGCTGTCCGCCATCGGCGCCGTCAACGCCGGTCTGAGCGGCCTGGTCGTCACCTGGGCCGGCATCCTGGGCGTCAACTTCGCCCACGCCGCCAAATCCTGGCACCGCCCCCAGCCCTAACCGGCCCCCCGGATGCCGCCACACCAAGCCCCGCCGGCGTTTGAGGCGCGCACCGGCCCGCGGGCGAAGGGCGGGAACAGCCACACCCAGCCCCGCCGGCGATTGAGGCGCAAACCGGGCCGCAGGCGAGACGCAGGCGCCGCCACATCAAGCCCCGCCGGCGTTTGAGGCGCGCGACGGGCCGCGGGCGAAGGGCGGGAACAGCCACACCCAGCCCCGCCGGCGATTGAGGCGCGGGCGGGAGGTGGCGGGGGGAGCGGTGCGCCGCCCCCCAGGGAAGGTATGGCGGGGGCCGCCGCACCCCCGGTCGCCCGGGGGGCGGGACGACGGCGGCCCCCGCGAAGGACACGGTCCGGGTCAGGGCCGTCCGCGTCCGTGGCGCCCCACGGCCCCGGGAGCCGCTCCGGGACCGCGCAACACCGCTCGTGGCGCCGGAGGAACCGGTCCGGTTCCTTCCGACGACCACCACAGTGCCGCACCCGTGTTAAGCCGGTGCTGCCGCAACGTGTCGGGCCCGTTCCGATCGCGCGAAGCCCCCGCGAGGGGCTACTTCGAGCTGCGCGCCAGGAACGCCAGGAGGTCCTGACGGCTGACCACACCGGTCGGCTTGCCCTCGACGAGGACGATCGCCGCATCCGCCGTACCGAGGACCGTCATCAGCTCGGCGACCGTCTCGCCGGAGCCGACCTGCGGCAGCGGCGGGCTCATGTGCTTCTCCAGCGGGTCGCTGAGCGAGGCGCGCTGCGCGAACAGCGCCGACAGCAGCTCCTTCTCCACCACGGAGCCGATGACCTCGGCGGCCATGACGTCCGGGTGCCCGGCGCCCGGCTTCACGATCGGCATCTGCGAGACGCCGTACTCGCGCAGCACCTCGATGGCCTCCCCGACGGTCTCCTCGGGGTGCATGTGGACGAGCGAGGGGATCCCGCCCTCCTTGTCGGCCAGGACCGCGCCGATGCGGGCCGCGGGGCCCGCCTCCTCCAGGAAGCCGTGTCCGGCCATCCACTCGTCGCTGAAGATCTTGCTGAGGTAGCCGCGGCCGCTGTCCGGCAGCAGGACGACGACCACGTCGTCCGGACCGAGGCTCTCGGCGGCCTTGAGCGCGGCCACGACGGCCATGCCGCAGGAACCGCCGACCAGCAGGCCCTCTTCCTTGGCGAGGCGGCGGGTCATCTGGAAGGAGTCCTTGTCGGACACCGCGATGATCTCGTCCGTCACGTTGCGGTCGTAGGCGGACGGCCAGAAGTCCTCGCCGACGCCCTCGACGAGGTACGGACGGCCCGAACCGCCCGAGTACACGGAGCCCTCGGGGTCGGCGCCGATGACCTTGACGCTGCCACCGCTCACCTCCTTGAGGTAACCGCCGGTGCCGGAGATCGTGCCGCCCGTGCCGACGCCCGCGACGAAGTGCGTGATCTTCCCGTCCGTCTGCTCCCACAGCTCGGGACCGGTGGTCTCGTAGTGCGAGCGCGGGTTGTTCGGGTTGCTGTACTGGTCCGGCTTCCAGGCGCCGGGCTCGCGCGCGAGGCGGTCGGACACGTTGTAGTACGAGTCCGGGTGCTCGGGGTCGACGGCGGTCGGGCAGACCACGACCTCGGCGCCGTACGCGCGCATCACGTTGATCTTGTCCATCGAGACCTTGTCAGGACAGACGAAGATGCACTTGTAGCCCTTCTGCTGGGCCACGATGGCGAGTCCTACACCGGTGTTGCCGCTGGTCGGCTCCACGATGGTGCCACCGGGCTTGAGCGCTCCGCTCTGCTCGGCGGCCTCGATCATGCGCACGGCGATGCGGTCCTTCACGGACCCGCCCGGATTGAAGTACTCGACCTTGGCCAGGACGGTGGCCTGGATGCCGTCGGTCACACGGTTGAGCTTCACCAGCGGGGTGTTGCCGACGAGGCTGATCATCGAGTCGTGGAATTGCACCATGTTCTCCAAGGAGGGGACTCCACGGGTTCTCCGGGAGGTCCCGTCAGACTAAGCGGAAAGGGATTGGAGCAGCGGCACTACGGGGCAGGTAAGCCAGCAGAGGCAAGGAGGGTGACCTGAAGTGTCGAGGGCGAGAACGGCCCGCCGGATCGCGGCGGGTGCGGCGTACGGCGGCGGCGGGCTCGGTCTGCTCGGCGCCGCCGCGGTGGGGCTGGTCGTGGCCGAGGTACAGCTGGCCAAACGGACCGTGGGCATCGGGCTGCCCGACCCGCCGCGCGCGGACGGACTGTACGGGAGCGAGTTCGGCGGCCCCGAGCTGAGTCCCGGCCCGCTGCGCCTCGCCATGCTGGGCGACTCCACGGCCGCCGGTCTCGGCGTGCGGCGGGCCCGGCAGACCCCGGCGGCGCTGCTGGCCTCGGGCCTGGCCGCGGTGGCGGAGCGGCCCGTCCAGCTGCGGAACGTGGCCCTGTCGGGTGCCATGTCCGACGATCTCGACCGTCAGGTGTCGCTGCTGCTCGACCACGGCGAGAAGGCCCCCGACGTGGCCGTCGTGATGATCGGGGCCAATGACGTGACCCGCCGGATGCCGCCCACCCAGTCGGTGCGGCTGCTGACGGCCGCGGTGAAGCGGCTGCGGCTGGCGGGTTCCGAGGTCGTCGTGGGCACCTGCCCCGACCTCGGCACGATCGAGCCGGTCTACCAGCCGCTGCGCTGGGTGGCCCGCCGGGTGTCCCGGCAGCTGGCCGCCGCGCAGACCATCGGGGTGGTGGCCCAGGGCGGCCGTACGGTCTCGATGGGGGACCTGCTGGGGCCGGAGTTCGCCGCGAACCCGCGCGAGATGTTCGGCCCGGACTCCTACCACCCGTCCGCCGAGGGGTACGCGACCGCCGCCATGGCCGTGCTGCCGACCCTGTGCGCGACGCTCGCGCTCTGGCCCGAGTCCGACCGCCTCGACGTCTCCCGCGACGAGGACATGCTCCCGGTGGCCAAGGCCGCCTCGGCCGCCGCGAACCAGGCGGGCACCGAGGTCACGGCGGCCCGCGCGCCCTGGGCCCTGCTCAAGCACCGGCGCCGCCGGCGGCTGCCGGGCAGCGAGGCGGAGGCCGCCTCGCAGCCGGACGGCGAGCACGCGGTCCCGGACGCGCCGGTGTCCTGACCGGCCCCGATGGACGGCCCGGGGCCGCGGTGCGGCGCTCGTCACACGGCGGGGGCGGTGAAATCGACGGTACGGGCCGGTAACTTCACATGCGGTCCCGGCACAACCGCAACCCACCCCTTGGAGTCCCGATGCCCGAAGCCGTCATCGTTTCCACCGCCCGCTCCCCCATCGGCCGGGCCTTCAAGGGCTCCCTCAAGGACCTCCGCCCGGACGACCTGACCGCCACGATCGTCCAGGCCGCCCTGGCGAAGGTCCCGGAGCTGGACCCGCGCGACATCGACGACCTGATGCTGGGCTGCGGCCTGCCGGGCGGCGAGCAGGGCAGCAACCTGGGCCGCATCGTGGCCGTACAGATGGGCATGGACCACCTGCCGGGCCTGACCCTCACCCGTTACTGTTCCTCCTCCCTCCAGACCTCGCGCATGGCCCTGCACGCCATCAAGGCGGGCGAGGGCGACGTCTTCATCTCGGCGGGCGTCGAGATGGTCTCCCGGTCGATCAACGGCTCCTCCGACATCCGCGAGACCCACAACCCGCTCTTCGCCGACGCCGAGGCCCGTACGGCCGAGGTCGCGCAGAGCGAGGGCGCCTCCTGGCACGACCCGCGCGAGGACGGTCTGATCCCGGACGCCTACATCGCGATGGGGCAGACGGCCGAGAACCTGGCCCGCCTCAAGGGCGTGACCCGCCAGGACATGGACGAGTTCGGCGTCCGTTCGCAGAACCTCGCCGAGGCCGCCATCAAGAACGGCTTCTGGGAGCGCGAGATCACCCCGGTGACGACGCCGGACGGCACCGTGGTCTCCACCGACGACGGCCCGCGCGCCGGGGTCACCCTGGAGGGTGTGCAGGGCCTCAAGCCCGTCTTCCGCCCCGACGGCCTCGTCACGGCCGGCAACTGCTGCCCGCTGAACGACGGCGCGGCCGCGCTGGTCATCATGAGCGACACCAAGGCGCGCGAGCTGGGCCTGACCCCGCTGGCCCGGATCGTCTCCACCGGCGTCACCGGCCTCTCCCCCGAGATCATGGGCCTGGGCCCGGTCGAGGCGTCCAAGCAGGCCCTGCGGCGCGCCGGGCTGACCATCGACGACATCGACCTGGTCGAGATCAACGAGGCCTTCGCGGCCCAGGTCATCCCCTCCTACCGCGACCTCGGCGTGGACCTCGACAAGCTGAACGTCAACGGCGGGGCCATCGCCGTCGGTCACCCGTTCGGGATGACCGGCGCGCGCATCACCGGCACGCTGATCAACAGCCTCCAGTTCCACGACAAGCAGTTCGGCCTGGAGACGATGTGCGTGGGCGGCGGCCAGGGCATGGCCATGGTCATCGAGCGCCTGAGCTGAGCCGGAGCGGAGGGTAGGGGTCGCCCGAGGAACGAGGGCGGCGCCTGCCCGCAGCGGTGGCGAAGCTCAGCGCGACCAAAGGAATCGAGCGTCTGAGCTAGATCTTTTTCTTAGGGGCCCAGGCGCCCCTAGGGAAACGCGTTGATCCTTACGTCGTACTGACGCCGGTTCTAATCCCGTCGCCGCCGACCTGTGACCGAATCTCCCCCAGGATGTGACCTATGTCCTGGGGGTTTGGCATTTCCGCAGGTCAGAGCACATATGGCGGAAGGGGCCGGGACCAAAGACCTGTCCAATTCATGACGTAATGCACTGCACCCCATTCCCAGGGCGGGTGAAGCTGATGTAGGAAGTCGGGGGATCGAATACATCAGGAGTTAGTCAGTGAGCGCCATGTCTCTTGCCCTGCTGCTGACCACGGCCGCTGCCACGGCCGTGGGCGCCGCCGCGCTGCACGCAGTCCACGGCCTGCGCAAGCAGGTCGCGGCTCTGCGCAGCGAGCTGGCGGTTCCGGCGCACCCCCGCGCCATGACCGTGCCGCACGCCCGCAGCGCCGTCGCGTCCCCCGCTTCGGAGATACGGGCCGCCGTGGCCGAGGCCCTCGCCGAGGAGCGCGAGCGCGAGCTCGCCGAGGCGCGCGCCTTCTGGGCCGCGCAGGAGGCGCGCGACGCCGCCGACGCTCCGTCGCTGCTGGGCGGCCTGTCCGGGCTCGGCGAGGAGAACCCCGTCTTCCTGCCCCGCCAGGCGGACCTGGTGGGCCTGGAGCCCGTCCTGGGGGACGAGGGCGACGACTACGCCTACCCCGAGGACTCCGCCGAGCTGGCCGCGGCCCGCCGCCGCCACCCCTCGCACCCGGACTTCGTGCCGGTCCAGGCCTCGGCTCCCGGCGCCGACCACGAGCGCACCGTCAACCGGCTGGAAGAGCTGGCGCAGGCCCGTACCGCGCTGGCCGACGTCCGCCCCGGCCCGCTCGGCACGCTCGACGTGTACGTCTTCACCGACGGCACCACGCTGTGCATGACCCCGGGCCACCGGGAGACCGCGGAGCGCCTGTCCGAGGCCCTGCGCTCGGGCACCGCACCGGTCCTGCTGGGCGGTTCGGGCATCTCCGGCGCCTACGCGCTGACCTTCTCCTGCGGCGACGCCGGGGACCCCGACGACAACGTCTACATCCTGGCCGACCGGGTCATCGCATCGCTCTGACTTCCGCCCGCTCCACCAGCCGCACGGCCTCGTCCAGCACCTCGGACGGGGCCGTCGCCGCGTCCGGGGCCCCGTGGGCGGCACGCAGCGCCTCGGCCAGGTCCAGCCCGGCCACGGCCAGCTGGTCGCCGACGACGAAGATCCCGGCGTCCGGCATCTCGCGCGCCCCGGCTCCCTCCGCGAGGCCCTCCAGGCGCTGCGCCCGTACGGACAGCTCGCGGGCGAGGGCCAGCCCCTCGGCGGCGGCGCCGCGCTGGAGGCGGCTCTGCGGGGCGGAGCGCAGTCGGTCGGCGAAGCGGTCCACGACGGCGGTCAGGGGCGACGTATCAAGCACCCGGCCGACCTTACGCGCCGCCCCGGCGCCATTGCCAACGGGCGAACGGTCAGGCACGGTGACGTGAAGAGAACAAGCACGGCGATACCTCCGGAGGCGCCCATGTCCGTAGAGTTCTCCGAGCCCACCCACCGCAACATGATCTCCAGAATCCCCCAGACCACCGGTCGTGATCTCTCCGACTGGCTCCGCACCGTCGACGAGGGCCCCTCCCTCATCCGGTTCGAGGACAAGCTCAGCTGGCTGCTCGGCGCGCACGACCTGTCGTACGGCCAGGCCAAGGCGATCATCCACGAGTACGACCTGCGCAGGGCCGCCAGGAAATTCGGCTGAGCCCGGCCCCGCACCCCCCGTACCCGACTCCCGTCCCCGACCCCTGCCCCCGATTCCTGCAGGCCCCCGACATGCGGGAAGGCCCCGCGAGCCGTGCTCGCGGGGCCTTCCGTACGTGCGTGATCGCGCGGGGCGGTACTAGTCGCCCTTGAGGATCGACAGCAGGCGCAGCATCTCCAGGTAGATCCACACCAGGGTCATGGTGAGGCCGAAGGCCGCCAGCCAGGACTCCTCGCGGGGGGCGCCGTACTGCACGCCGTCCTCGACCTGCTTGAAGTCGAGGGCGAGGAAGCAGGCGCCCAGGATGATGCCGATGACACCGAAGAGGATGCCGAGGCCGCCGGAGCGGAAACCGAGGCCGTCGCCGCCGCCGAAGACGGAGAACAGCAGGTTGACGACCATGAGCAGCATGAAGCCCACCGCGGCGGCCATCACGAAGCCGTAGAAGCGGCGGGTGACGCGGATCCAGCGCATCTTGTAGGCCAGCAGCACGCCGGCGAAGACGCACATGGTGCCGAGCACGGCCTGGATGACCACGCCGGGGCTGATGTACGTGCTCGTGGCCGAGCTGATCACGCCGAGGAAGACGCCCTCGAAGGCCGCGTAGGCCAGGATCAGCGCGGGGACCGGCTTGCGCTTGAACGACTGGACCATCGCGAGGACGAACGCGATGAGAGCGGCGCCCACGGCGATGCCGTACGACTTGTTGACGTTCGCGGGGTCGACCGGGAGGGCGATCCAGGCGAGGACCGCCGTCAGGACGACCGTGCCGAGCGTCATGGCCGTACGGCTCACGACGTCGTCGATGGTCATCGCGTTGCGGTTGGCCGACGCCTGCGGCATGCCGGTCTGCGGGTCGGTCGCATACGGGTTCGTCGCGTACGGGTTCGTCGCGGTCCCGGCCTGCTGCGCGTCAAAGCCCGCGTAGCCGCCGTTGTCGCGGCTGAACCCCCGTCGCGAGAAGACCGGGTTACTGCTCCTCATCTCACTCCTCCATCGGCCACGGTGCGCGGCCTCTTGGACCAGGGTAATGCGTTCGCAAAAAAATCACCCTACTGCTGAAGGAGGATCTTAGAAGAGGGCATGACGAAGCGCACGGGAGAAGATTCGGGCAGGGGTCGACCGGCGCGGAGCGGGCCCGCTGGTGCACGGTGTGGGACCGGTAGTGCCCGGAGCCGGACTCGAACCGGCACGGCCTAAGGCCAGCGAGGTTTAAGCTCGCCGTGTCTGCATTCCACCATCCGGGCTGGTACGCGGTCCCCCGTACGAAGCACCTGAGCGCCGTGGCGAGCGTATCCGGAACGCACCCACCACCAGATGGCCTTCTTTCCGATGTTGTCTGATTTTATTGGCGCTTGAGGGTCCGTCAGACATCAGAAGGCGGGGTCGACGCCCTGCGGGGGACGATCACCACCGCCGTGGGATTGACGGGATTTCGATGGCCCGCGCCACCCCCCGCGCCACCGCGGACGCCACCCCGCACCACCCCGCGCCGAGCGCGCTCCTCCGGCACCGACCGGGCCCTCCCCTTGTCCCGCAAGGGCTCCGCCCCATCCTGCCAAGACCCGCGGCCCCCGGCCGACCACGACGGGCCGCCGCCGGGGCCGGGTCGCAGGCGCCGTCATACCAGAGGAGGAGGAAGGCGCCCCGGCGGTCAGACTCCAGTGGGCCCACGAACAAGCTCGCCGGTTGATCCGGAGCCGGGGGCGGCGCGAAGAAGATGGAGAACGTCCCGCCAGTCCGTCAGATCGCCCCTCGGAGGAGCCCCCCGTGACCACCATGAACTACGCCCCGCACACCACCCAGGCCGTGGCGGCCCGCGCCACGCAGCTCTCGAAGGTGTACGGCCAGGGCGAGACCCAGGTGGTCGCCCTCGACAACGTCTCGGTCGACTTCGGCCAGGGGCAGTTCACCGCGATCATGGGCCCCTCCGGTTCCGGCAAGTCCACGCTGATGCACTGCGTCGCGGGACTGGACACCTTCTCCGGCGGCTCCGTGCGGATCGGCGACACCGAGCTGGGCACCCTCAAGGACAAGCAGCTCACCCAGCTGCGCCGGGACAAGATCGGCTTCATCTTCCAGGCCTTCAACCTGCTGCCGACGCTGACGGCCCTGGAGAACATCACGCTCCCCATGGACATAGCGGGCCGCAAGCCCGACAAGCAGTGGCTCGACGCGGTCATCTCGATGGTCGGCCTCTCCGACCGCCTGGGCCACCGCCCCACCCAGCTCTCCGGCGGCCAGCAGCAGCGCGTGGCCGTGGCCCGCGCCCTGGCCTCCCGCCCCGAGATCATCTTCGGTGACGAGCCGACCGGAAACCTGGACTCCCGCTCGGGCGCCGAGGTCCTCGGCTTCCTGCGCAACTCCGTCCGCGAGCTGGGCCAGACCGTCGTGATGGTCACCCACGACCCGGTCGCCGCCTCCTACGCGGACCGCGTCATCTTCCTCGCCGACGGCCGCATCGTGGACGAGATGATCAGCCCCTCCGCGGACGGCGTGCTGGACCGCATGAAGGCCTTCGACGCCAAGGGCCGTACGAGCTGACCCGGTCGCGGCCCCCCGGCGGGCCCCACGAAGCCACCTCCCAGACTTCCAGCACCAGGACTGACACCCCATGTTCCGTACCGCCCTGCGCAACGTCCTCGCGCACAAGGCCAGGCTGTTGATGACGGTGCTCGCCGTCACCCTCGGCGTCGCGTTCGTCTCCGGCACCCTCGTCTTCACCGACACCCTCAAGAAGTCCCTCAGCAGCCAGTCCGCCAAGAGCTACGACGGCGTCGCCGTCTCGGTCACCTCCTACGGCCAGACCCGCGGCGACGACGGCCAGAAGGAGGGCGAGCCCGGCATCAGCCAGGCCACCCTCGGCAAGGTCTCCCAGGTCGCGGGCGTCGCCTCGGTCACCGGCCGGGCCACCGGCTTCGCCGGCGTCGGTGACGAGAACGGCAAGCTCATCGGCCAGGGCTGGTCGAACAAGGGCTCCAACTTCGCCCCGGGCAAGGACGGCAAGGACCCGCGCACCAGCTTCACCCAGGGCGCGGGCCCGACCCGGGCCGACGAGATCGCCCTCGACAAGGACAGCGCGGCCGCGGGCAACTACAAGGTCGGCGACAAGGTCCGCGTGGCCACCACCGGCCCGGTGAAGGAGTACACCCTCAGCGGTGTCTTCGCCACCGAGGACGGCGCGGTCAAGGCCGGCGGCAGCCTGGTCCTGTTCACCACCCCCGTCGCGCAGGAGCTGTACGTCAAGCCCGGCTTCTACGACGAGCTGACGGTCGCCGCCAAGGCGGGCACCTCCGCCGACGCGCTGCTCACGGACATCAAGCCGCTGCTCGCCAAGAACGCCCACGCCCAGACCGGCGCCGCGCTCGCCGAGAAGCAAGCCAAGGACATCCAGCAGGGCCTGGGCGGCATGAGCAACATGCTGCTCGCCTTCGCCGGCATCTCCCTCTTCGTCGGCGTCTTCCTGATCTACAACACCTTCACCATGCTGGTCAGCCAGCGCACCAAGGAACTGGCCCTGCTGCGCGCCGTCGGCGCCGACCGCGGCCAGGTCATGCGCTCGGTGCTCTCCGAAGCCTTCGTCATCGGCCTCATCTCCGCCACGATCGGCCTGGTCACGGGCATCGGCCTGGCGATCGGCATGCGCTCCGCGATGAACGCCTTCGACGCCAAGCTGCCGGGCGGCGACCTGGTCATCGCCCCCTCCACCTTCGTCTCGGCCCTGGTCATCGGCATCGTCGTCACCGTGGTCGCCGCGCTGCTGCCCGCCTGGCGCACCGGTCGGATCGCCCCGGTCGCCGCGATGGGCAGCGCCCACCTGCCGGCCTCCGCGAAGTCCCTGGTCGTCCGCAACGTCATCGGCTGCGTCATCGGCGCGATCGGCTTCGGCCTCGTCTTCCTCGGCGTCTCCCAGGGCGCCGACGGCCGCTGGACCATCGCCGGCGGCGCGTTCTTCCTGATCATCGGGCTGATCGTGCTGCTCCCGCTGCTGTCCCGGCCGGTCATCGGGGCGCTGCGCCCGCTGCTGGAGAAGGCCTTCGGGGTCCCCGGCAAGCTGGCCGCGCAGAACGCGGTGCGCAACCCGCGCCGCACCGCCGTCACCGCCGCCTCCCTGGCCATCGGCCTGACGCTGGTCACCTCGCTCTCGGTGCTCGGCATCACGATGGGCAAGGCCATCGACCGGATGAGCACGGACAAGATCACCGCCGACTACCGGGTCGCCCTCTCCGACGGTGTGGGCGGCGGCGGACTGAACAAGTCCGTGACCGACACCCTCGCCAAGGCGCCGGGCATCAAGGAGGTCTCGCCGGTCACGGAGAACTCCGTCAAGATCAAGGGCGACTTCCAGCCCGTCTCCGGCGTCAACCCCGCGACCATCGGCAACATGCTGAACGTCGAGGTCACCGCCGGCTCGCTGAGCAGCCTCGGCAAGGGCGAGCTGGCGGTCTCCGACAAGGAGGCCAAGAAGCGGAACCTCTCGGTCGGCTCCAGCCTCGACGTCCAGTACGACGACGGCCAGAAGGCCACCGTGAAGGTGGGCGCGCTCTACAAGGGCGTCGACGACCTGGTCTCGACGTTCCTGGCCGACAACAAGGTCATGGCCTCCCACGCCGACGAGCAGTACACCCGCTGGGTCTACGTCAACACCGAGGGCGGCGCCTCGAAGGCGGCCCAGCAGAAGGTCATCGACGCGCTCGGCAAGAACCCGGCGATCACCGTCGCGACCCAGCAGGACATGCGCGACGAGATGGGCGCGATGATCAACATCGCCCTGAACATCATGTACGGCCTGCTCGGCATGGCGCTGATCATCTCGGTGCTCGGCGTCGTCAACACCCTGGCGATGTCCGTCTTCGAGCGGACCCAGGAGATCGGCATGCTGCGGGCGATCGGTCTCGACCGCAGCCGGGTCAAGAACATGATCCGCCTGGAGGCCGTGGTGATCTCGCTCTTCGGCGCGATCCTCGGCGTGGGCATCGGCGTCTTCCTCGCCTGGGCGATCGGCTCCACCCTCTCGAAGACGATCCCCGAGTACGCCCTGGTCCTGCCCTGGGACCGGATCGGCATCTTCCTCCTGCTCGCCGGTGTGGTCGGCGTCCTGGCCGCCATGTGGCCGGCGCGCAGCGCGGCCCGGCTGAACATGCTGACCGCCATCAAGACCGAGTAGCCCGGCTCCGCCGACACGGGGACCGGCCGAAGGGCCCCGCGACCACCCGGTCGCGGGGCCCTTCGCCGTGGGCGCCGCGCCCGCTACTCCCGCCACTCCCGCGTGCGCCGCGCCAGTCCCGCGCTCCCGTCCGCGGGGGTGCGCACGGCCAGCACCTGGTTCACCCCGAGCCGGTTCTGCTCGAAGCCCAGGGCGGAGGCGGCCATGTACAGCAGCCAGACCCGCGCCCGGCCGGGCGAGGTGAGCCCGACCGCCCGCTCCCAGTTGTCCTCCAGCCGGGCGACCCAGGCCCGCAGGGTCAGCGCGTAGTGCTCGCGCAGCGCCTCGACGTCGCGGACCTCGAAACCGGCCCGCTCCAGCTCGCCCACGGTGACCGCGATCGGGGACAGCTCCCCGTCGGGGAAGACGTACGCGTCGATGAAGGGGTCGATCCGGTACGCCGCCTCCCGGACCGCGTCGGGCTCGGGGCGCCGCGCGATCTGGTGGTTGAGCAGCCGCCCGCCGGGGCGCAGCAGGGCGTACAGGTCGCCCGCGTACTCGCGGTAGCGGGCGGAGCCGACGTGTTCGGCCATCCCGATCGAGGAGATCGCGTCGTACGGCCCGTCCGTGACGTCCCGGTAGTCCTGGACCCGGATCTCGATCCGGTCGGTCAGGCCCTCCTGCGCGATCCGCTTGCGGGCGTAGGCGGCCTGCTCGCGCGAGAGGGTGATGCCGGTGGCCCGCACGCCGTACTCGCGCGCCGCGTGCAGGGCCATCGAGCCCCAGCCGCAGCCCACGTCGAGCAGCCGGTCGCCGGGGCGCAGGGCGAGCTTGCGGCAGACCAGGTCCAGCTTGTCGTGCTGCGCGCCCTCCAGGTCTCCCCCGGGGCTCCAGTAGGCGCAGGAGTAGACCATGGAGGGGCCGAGCACCAGGGCGTAGAAGTCGTTGCCGACGTCGTAGTGGTGGCTGATGGCCCGCCGGTCGCGGCCCCGGGTGTGCCGGGCCCCGCCGCGGCGGGGGACCTCCTCGCCGGGCGGGGCGGGCGGGGGCAGCGGCCCGGCGAGCGCGAGCAGCTCCCGCAGCGCGGTCCGGACGGCCCCGTCGCGTACGGTCCCCAGCGCCCCGGAGGCCGCGGTCAGCGCCCCGCGGACGCGGCCGGTGGGCGGCGGGGCGGCGCCCGGGTCGGGGGCGCGCTGCCAGAGCAGCCCCGAGACCCGGTCGAGCAGGTCGTAGAGATCGCCCTCGACGGTCAGGTCCCCGGAGACCCAGGCCCGGGCCAGGCCCACTTCGCCCGGCTTCCACAGCATCCGGCGCAGGGCGCGCCGGTGGTGCAGGACGAGCACGGGTCCGGATCCGGGGCCGTCGGGCGGACCCGCCTCGCTGCCGTCCCAGGCCCGGATCCGGACGGGCAGGGGGGCACCCAGCAGGGTCTCGGCAAGAGCGGCCAGCCGCGGCGCGGCGTCGGTCATGGCGCACACCTCCAGTAAGGCTCCGACCTTTGCCTCTACCCACCGCGCACGGCGGGTAAGCGGGCCGCGACACGCCGTGGCGCGGGCCGGAAGCACCGAAGGGGCCGCCCGCACCACGGATGGCGGGAGGCCCCTTCGGGGTCGTACTGGGATGTTTCCGGTCAGGCCCGGGTCAGGAAGCCTTGGCCTTCTCGGCGGCGGGAGCCGCCGCGGCGGCCGGAGCCGGGGCCGGCTTGGCGGCCTCGTAGAACTCCTCGCGCGGGGTCTCCAGAGCGCCGAGGGAGACGACTTCGCGCTTGAGGAACATCGCGAGGGTCCAGTCGGCGAAGACGCGGATCTTGCGGTTCCAGGTCGGCATGGCCATGCCGTGGTAGCCACGGTGCATGTACCAGGCGAGCCGGCCCTTGAGCTTGATCTTCATGCCGCCCATGACGATCATCGCGACGCCCTTGTGGAGGCCGAGGCCCGCCACCGCACCCTTGTTGGAGTGCGAGTACTCGCCCTGCGGGAAGCCCCGCATGCCCGAGATGACGTTGTCCGCGAGGACCTTGGACTGGCGCAGCGCGTGCTGGGCGTTCGGCGGGCACCAGGCGTTCTCGACGCCGGCCTTGCGGGACGCCATGTCCGGGACCTGGGCGTTGTCGCCCGCGGCCCAGATGTAGTCGGTGCCGGTGACCTGGAGGTCGGCGCCGGCGTCGACGTGGCCGCGCGGGCCCAGCGGCAGGCCGTAGCGGGCCAGCACCGGGTTGGGCTTGACGCCCGCGGTCCACACGAGGGTGTTGGAGTCGACCTCGAGGCCGTTCTTCAGCACCACGTGGCCGTCCACGCAGGAGTCCATGGACGTGTTCAGGTAGATCTCGATGCCGCGCGACTCGAGGTGCTCCTTGCCCCAGGTGCCGAGCTTGGGCCCGACCTCGGGAAGGATCTTGTCGGCCGCGTCCACCAGGATGAAGCGCATGTCCTCGCGCTTGATCGTGGTGTAGTACTTCGCGGCGTCGCGGGCCATGTCCTCGACCTCGCCTATGGTCTCCGCGCCGGCGAAGCCGCCGCCGACGAAGACGAAGGTGAGGGCCTTGCGGCGGACGTCCTCGTCCGTCGTGGACTCGGCCTTGTCGAGCTGCTCGAGGACGTGGTTGCGCAGGCCGATGCCCTCTTCCACGCCCTTCATGCCGATGCCCTGTTCGGCCAGGCCGGGGATCGGGAAGGTGCGGGAAACGGCGCCGAGCGCGATCACCAGGTAGTCGAAGGGCAGCTCGTACGCCTCGCCGACGAGCGGCGTGACGACGGCGACCTTGCGGTCCTGGTCGATGCTGGTGACCCGGCCGGTGAGAACCTCGGCCTTGGGCAGCACGCGTCGCAGCGGGACGACGACGTGCCGAGGCGAGATGCTGCCTGCGGCCACTTCGGGGAGGAAGGGCTGGTAGGTCATGTACGAGCGCGGGTCGACGACCGTGACGGTCGCCTCGCCGTAGCGCATCTTCTTGAGAATGCGCTTGGCTGCATACAGGCCTACGTACCCACCGCCTACAACGAGGATCCTGGGACGCTCCGTGGTGCTCATGGAACGAGTATCCAGCACCCGAAGGGGGGACGCTCGTGAGCCCCTTCACAAGGTGCTAGGACCCCTCTGTTACACTGCGCGGCCCACGTGACGGAGGTCATGTCGCGAAGGGGGAACCACCGCGCCGCGGGAGTCGTTGTCCACCCGCTCTGAACTGGCACTCCGGCCTATCGACGGGGTAGACCACGCCTCTCGTGGATACCTACGGAGCGCCCCCGCGGCCGTCCTCGATTCAGACGAACACCCTCACGAAACAGGCCCGTCGGCCTCGAAATGCCATCCAAAGGGCCCTCGATGAGCCCATCGGCCTTCTTTTCCTTGTGAAGAACTTCACGAACTTCATGTGGACGACGGGACTTTCACCGCCCGAAGAGGGCCCTACGACCCCCCGACCAGCACGACTGTGCACCCCGCCCGGGCCGGGCCCGGGCGGGTGCGCGGTGAGGGGGGGCGGTTACGCCGTCGCGCGGGCGGCGCTCCAGGCGATGCCGTCGAGGATGTCGTGTTCGGAGACGACGACCTCCTTGGCGCCGGTGCGCTCCATGATCGCGCGCAGCACGAGGGCGCCCGCGCCGATCACGTCGACGCGGCCCGGGTGCATCACGCCGATCGACGCGCGCTCCGCGTGCGTCAGGGTCAGCATGCGCTCGCTGACCTCGCGGACCGCCTCGTAGGAGATCCGGCTGTGGTGGATCGCCGTCGAGTCGTACTCCGCCAGGCCCAGGGCGATGCCCGCGACCGTGGTCACCGAGCCCGCCAGGCCCACCAGGGTGCGCGCCTCGCCCAGCGGCACCGTCTCGGCGGCCAGGTCCAGCGCGGCCTCGATGTCGGCCCGTATGGCGGCGACCTGCGCCCCGGTCGGCGGGTCGGTGACGACCCCGTCGACGACCAGGTGGCGTTCGGTCATCCGGACGCAGCCCACGTCGACGGAGCGCGCGGCGCGCACGTGCTCCTCGCCGACCACGAACTCGGTCGAGCCGCCGCCGATGTCCACGACGAGGTACGGCTTCGCGAGGTCGTCGCGGCCCGTCAGCTCCTTGGTGGCGCCGGTGAAGGAGAACTCCGCCTCCTGGTCACCGCTGATCACCTCGGGCTCCACGCCCAGGATGTCCACGACGCCCCGGACGAACTCGTCCCGGTTCTCCGCGTCGCGCGAGGCCGAGGTGGCCACGAAGCGGATCCGTTCGGCGCCCAGCTCCTCGATCACGGCGGCGTACTCGCGGCAGGCCGCGAAGGTGCGCTCCAGCGCCTCCGGCGCCAGCCGCCCGGTGCGGTCCACGCCCTGGCCGAGCCGGACGACGATCATCCGCCGGTCCAGCTCGATCAGCTCGCCGGTCTCCGGGTCGCAGTCGGCGACCAGCAGCCGGATGGAGTTCGTACCGCAGTCGATGCCCGCGACCCGGATCACGCGTCCGCCTTCTCCGCGCACGGGGTGACGCAGGCGCCCTTCGCCCACCACTCGGGCAGCATCGCCAGGGCCTCGTCGCCGAAGGGGTTCACGCCCGGGCCCGCGGCCAGCGAGTGGCCCACCAGCACGTGCAGGCACTTCACCCGGTCGGGCATGCCGCCCGCGCTCGGGAAGCCCTCCAGCACCTCGATCGCGTCGCGCCGGGTGATGTAGTCCTCGTGCGCGGCCCGGTAGGCGGCGGCCAGCTCCGGGTCGGTGGCGAGCCGGGCCTGCATCTCCTTCATCACGCCGTTGGCCTCCAGCGTGCCGATGGCACCGGCGGCCCGCGGGCAGGTCAAGTAGTACAGCGTGGGGAACGGCGTGCCGTCGGGCAGGCGCGGGGCGGTCTCCACCACGTCGGGCTGCCCGCAGGGACAGCGGTGCGCGATGGCGCGCAGTCCGCGCGGCGGGCGGCCGAGCTGCTGCTCGAACGCGGCGATGTCCGCGTCCGTCGGCTCGGTCCGTGCGGTCTGGGGCGGGGGCGTCTGCATGCCTGGGGTGCGTCTTTCAGTCGAGAGGTCGGTCGGTGAACGTCAGTCGGCGGGCCGGTCGGCCTTGTCGATGCCGTCCCAGACGTTCGAGTACCAGGGCCGGTCGGCCGTCGCCGTACCGGTGCGGCGGTGCTCCGCGGCCTCCGAGTCGACCATGGTGAAGCCGATCTCCCCGGGGCGCACGTAGTGCAGGTGCTTGCGGGCCTGCTGCTCGGCGTACGCGCGGTCCTGCCAGCGGGCCTTCTCGTCGCGCAGCTCGTCCAGCCGCTTGCGCGCCCGGTCGGCGGCCTGCTGCTGGTCCGAGATCTCCGAGCGCTGGGAGACGTACTGGCGCATCGGATAGGCGAGGGCGACGACCAGGGTACAGAGGACGAGCACCAGCAGCGCGGCCCGCCCGGTCAGTCGGCTGCGCCGGACCTGGCGCCGCGACTGCGAGCGGTACACGTGGGCCGCGGTCCGCTCGCCCAGCTGCTTGAGCCTGGTCGCGGTCGAGAAGGTGGAGAACCGATCACGGTTCCCGGCCATTGACTCCGCCTCCCCTGTACCCGCACACAGCAATACGTCCCCGCACACGGTACGGGACCGAGCGCGGGGACGTACGGAGGCTGTCGGGCCCCGCGGGGATGAACCCCGCGAGGACCCGTCCGGCAGCCCCTCCGGAAGGCGATCCGGAGGGGATCAGCCCTTGAAGCGCGGGAAGGCGGAGCGGCCCGCGTACACGGCGGCGTCGTCGAGGATCTCCTCGATGCGCAGCAGCTGGTTGTACTTGGCGACGCGGTCCGAGCGGGCCGGGGCGCCGGTCTTGATCTGACCGCAGTTCACGGCGACCGCGAGGTCGGCGATGGTGACGTCCTCGGTCTCGCCGGAACGGTGCGACATCATGCACTTGAAGCCGTTGCGCTGGGCCATCTCGACGGCGTCCAGGGTCTCGGTCAGCGAACCGATCTGGTTCACCTTCACGAGCAGGGCGTTGGCCGAGCCCTCTTCGATACCGCGGGCGAGGCGCTCCGGGTTGGTGACGAAGAGGTCGTCGCCGACGATCTGGACCTTGGCGCCCAGCTTGTCCGTGAGGACCTTCCAGCCGGCCCAGTCGTCCTCGTACAGCGGGTCCTCGATGGAGACCATCGGGTACGCGGAGACGAGCTCCTCGTAGTACTCGGTCATCTCGGCGGCCGAGCGGGACTGGCCCTCGAACTCGTACTTGCCGTCCTTGTAGAACTCGGACGCGGCGACGTCGAGCGCCAGCGCGATGTCCTTGCCCGGGACGTAGCCGGCCTGCTTGATGGCCTCGACGATGAGGTCGAGCGCGGCGCGGTTGGACTCCAGGTTCGGGGCGAAGCCGCCCTCGTCGCCCAGACCCGTGGAGAGGCCCTTGGTGTGCAGGACCTTCTTGAGGGTGTGGTAGACCTCGGCGCCCCAGCGCAGGGCCTCGGAGAAGGACTCGGCGCCGATCGGCGCGATCATGAACTCCTGGATGTCGACGTTGGAGTCGGCGTGCGACCCACCGTTGAGGATGTTCATCATCGGAACGGGCAGCAGGTGCGCGTTCGGGCCGCCGAGGTAGCGGAAGAGCGGGAGGTCCGAGGCCTCGGACGCGGCGTGGGCCACGGCCAGGGAGACGCCGAGGATCGCGTTGGCGCCCAGGGAGCCCTTGTTGTCGGTGCCGTCCAGGTCGAACATGGCCTGGTCGATCAGGCGCTGCTCGGTGGCGTCGTAGCCGACGAGCTCCGGGCCGATCTGCTCGATCACGGCGAGGACGGCCTTCTCGACGCCCTTGCCGAGGTAGCGGTTGGGGTCACCGTCACGAAGCTCGATGGCCTCGAATGCACCGGTGGAGGCGCCGGACGGAACTGCAGCACGGCCGGTGCTGCCGTCGTCGAGGCCAACCTCGACCTCGACCGTGGGATTGCCTCGGGAGTCCAGGATTTCCCGGGCTACGACGACGTCGATGGACGGCACGAGCATCTCCTTCTGGGATGTGACGCTGGGTGTGCGGTGGCGTGTCAGGCCGTGGGATGGCCTTGCCGCCTAGAGCCTAACCGGCTCCGGGCACTCGGCCAGCCGAGCAACCGCTCCGTGGGACGAAAAAGGGTCTGAATACCCCTCTTACAGGACATACGGAAGGGCCGGCGGACGGCCGAAGGATCGCCCCCGCCTGCACGAACGCCACCGCCCGGCGCGTGGGGGGAGACGCGCCGGGCGATGGCGAATTATGCGTACCGCGAAGTCCGCACGGCAGGGCCGCGCAGCGTCACAGCCGGTGTTACCGCAGGATTCAGCTGAGCTTCAGCTTCTGACCCGGGAAGATCAGGTCGGCGTCCGGCACGGTGTCCTTGTTCAGCTCGTGCAGCTTCTGCCAGCCGCCCTTGACGCCGTTCGCCTGGGCGATGGTGCCGAGGGTGTCACCGGACTTGATCTCGTAGGAGCCGGTGCCCGTCTTGGGGGCGGTCGACGGGGCGCTCTTGGTCGGGGCCGGGGTCTCGGCGCGCTCGGAGCGGGTGACCGGGGCCTCGGGGCGCTTGGTCTCCTGCTTCGACTCGCTCTTCGACTCGGTCTTCTTCTCGACCTTCTTCTCCGGCTTGTTCTGCTTGGGGGTCTCGGCCGAGCCGCCGTTGTAGGCGGAGTTCGACAGGCCCACGCCACAGGACGGCCACGCGCCCTTGCCCTGGCCCTTGAGGACCTTCTCGGCGATGGCTATCTGCTGCGCCTTGGTGGCCTGGTTCGCCTGCGGGGCGTACGCCTTGCCGCCGTACGCGGCCCACGTGGAGGACGAGAACTGCACGCCGCCGTAGTAGCCGTTGCCGGTGTTGATGGACCAGTTGCCGCCGGACTCGCACGCGGCGACGGCGTCCCACTGGGAGGCGGTCGCGGCGCTCGCGGCGCCGGCGGTCATCAGCGGAGCCGCCACGGCGACACCGGCGACACCGACGAGGGTGACGACACGGGTGGCCTTGGAGGCGCGACGGTGCTTGCCCTTGCCGGAAAGCAGCATGGTTTTCTCCTCACCGACGCCTGCGAAGTGAGCTGTCGGGTTCGGGCGGATGAGTTGCCCGGTCGCGCACCGAGGTGCGCGGCTTAACCCCAAGCCGGTTCCGTGACCATCTCTCAATGGCCGGTTCCGGCACTTACCTTGGTTCCCCCGCTCCTGCCTTCGGCGCTTGCGCGACGTGTTCCCTCCGTCCGCCGGCAGGATTCGGCGATGCGGTCGAAGGAGCCCGCGGTGGCGAGCGATTCAGAAGGTAGACAGGTCTCTCCCCGATGTTCAACGAGGGACATCGGGGAGAAACGGGCCCTACTTGCGCTCCCGGGAGGGGTGTTTGCCCAGGTGGGAGCGGGGTTTGGGGCAGTCACCGAGCAGGACACGCCAGTTGGACGGAAGAGATGCATGTCTCATTTGCACGAAAGGGACATACCTGGCGATCTTCGCGCCCGAAGTGCCCCTATTTATGGCTTAGATCGAGATTCTGCCCCGGGGTGATCAGGTCGGCGTCATGCCCGATGACCTGCTGATTGGCCTTGTAAAGGGCATTCCAGCCACCCTCGACCCCTTCGGCCTTCGCAATGTCCGTCAGATTGTCGCCGGCCTTCACCGTGTACGTCGGTTCGGACGCGGCGTCAGAGCCGACCGGCGCCTCCGCGGCGGGCGTTCCGCGGTGCTTTCCACCGGCTCCGGCCGTTTCGCCCTGCGGAACGGCGGCCGATCCGGACGGGGTCGTCGGCGTCGTGGAGGGCGTCGGGGCCGTGGGGAGCGCGGTGTTGGACGGGGACGTCGTCGGACCGGTGGGGACCGCCCCGCCGCCGGGCGCGGTCGGAGCGGGCGTGCCGGTGGACCCCGTCGGGGCGCCGGGGCCGCCGGAAACCGGAGCCGGGTCCGGCATGACGGGCAGTACGGAGGTCAGCGGGGACTGCGGCATCGCCGCGAAGTCACCGGGCGCGGGCGCGCCGGTGGCTCCGGGGATGTGCCCGGTGGAGGTCGGCGTGGCCGCCGGGGCCGGTGCGCCGGCGAGCGAGCCGGGCGCGGGGGACGCGGATCCCTCGGGTCGCACCGGGCTCGGCGCGACGGAACCGGAACGTCCGGGAACACCCGGGTCGACCGTGGCCGCCGGGCCGCCCCGGGTGAGACCGGAGGACTCCCCGCACAGCGGCCAGGCCGTCGGTCCCTGCGCGGCGAGCACCCGCTCGGCGATGGTGATCTGCTGCGAGCGGCTGGCCAGGTCGGGGCGCGCCGCGAACTCCAACCCGCCCGCGTTCTTCCACTGGTCCAGGGTCAGCTGGAGTCCGCCGTAGGACCCGCTGCCGAAGTCGGCGCTCCAGGTGCCGCCGCTCTCGCACTCGGCCACCGAGTCCCACGTGGTGGTCTCGGCCGCGCTCGCGCCGGAGGCGGCGAACAGCGGTAGGGCGAGTGCGGAGCCTGCGACTCCGGCGGTGACGACGAGTGCGGGGACCTGACGGGGGCGTCTGTGGCGGCCGTTCCCGGAACGCATGAGGGTGGACCTTTCGCGTGGCGGCGGGGGGCGACGCGAACCTAGCCCGGTTCGAACGCTTGTCACAAGTCGATGATGCGCAGATCACGTCAAGGTCACAGAGTTGACTGTGGGTCAGTTGTGGCGCCCGGGACGGGTCATTCCGCTTCCGGAACGTTTGGGGTTGTGAACCTGACGGGAAGCGTGCGCAGGCCACGCATGATCAGTCCGCCGCGCCAGCGCAGCTCCTCGGGGGGAACGGCCAGTTCCAGATCCGGCAGACGCGTCAGCAAAGTCGCGAGGGCCGTCTGACCCTCCAACCGGGCCAGCGGAGCGCCGATGCAGTAATGGATGCCGTGTCCGTATCCGAGGTGCTGGTTGTCGCTCCGCGAGAGGTCCAGGGCGTCCGGATCGTCGAACCGCGCGGGGTCGCGGTCGGCCGCCGCGAGCACGACGAGCACCGGATCCCCCGCCGGGATGTCCTGGCCGCCCAGGGTCAGCGGCCGGGTCGCGTAGCGCCACGTCGCCAGCTCCACGGGACCGTCGTAGCGCAGCAGCTCCTCGATCCCGGTCTCCAGCAGGGCGCGGTCCCCGGCGGCGAGGGATTCCTGGAGGAGCGCGCGCTGATCGGGGTTGCGGAACAGCGCGTAGGTGCCGTTGCCGATCAGGTTGATGGTGGTCTCGAACCCCGCGAAGAGCAGCACGAAGCACATGGCGGTGGCCTCGGCCTCGGTCAGGTGGTCCCCGTGGTCGCTCGCCCGGATCAGGTCCGAGATGAGGTCGTCGCCCAGATCGTCCCGCTTGCGGTGGATCAGCTCCCCGAGGTAGGCGCGGATCTTCTTCACGGAACGGGCGACCCCGCCGCGCGGCCCGCCGCCGTGCCGGATCATCATCCCGGCCCAGTCGCGGAAGTCGTCCTGGTCCTCGCGCGGTACGCCGAGCAGCTCGCAGATGGCGTAGATGGGGAGCGGGAAGGCGAACTCGTGGATGAGGTCGGCCTCCCCCTTCCGCGCGAAGGCGTCGATCAGGTGGTCGGTCAACTCCTGCACCCTGGGGGCGAACTCGGCGACCCTGCGCGGGGTGAACGCCTTCGACACCAGGCGGCGCAGCCGGGTGTGGTCCGGCGGGTCGATGTTCAGCAGGTGGGTCATCAGGCCCGCGCTGCGCTCTCCCGGGATGCCCGTCTTGCCGGGCTCGGCGTGGTGCACCGGGTTCTTGCTCAGCCGCTGGTCGGCGAGGGCCTGGCGGGCGTCCGCGTACCGGGTGACCAACCAGGCCTCGACCCCGCTGGGGAGCGTGGTGCGGTGCACGGGCGCGTGCTCGCGCAGCCAGGCGTAGGCCGGGTAGGGGTCGGTCGCGAACTCCCAGGTGAAGAGTTCGGGGCCGCCGACGGGGCAACCGCCCTCGGGGGCTGCGGCGGAGGGCTCGGCGGACGGCTCGGCGGGGGTCCGCGGGGGCTGCGCGGGGGTCTGCTGGTGCACCAGGCGACCGTACCCCGCCCCTCGCCGGTCATCCCATATGACTGGTTTTCCGCGGCTGGCCGTAGATCACCCTTCCCTTGACCCCGCCTTCGCGGCCACTCCTACTGTCGCTCTTGTGGATGTGAAGATCTTGAAGAGCAGCTTCGCCGTGGTGGAACGACGGGCCGAACACGCGGTCAAGTACTTCTACACCCACCTGTTCTGGCACAACCCCGACATCCGCGCGCTCTTCCCGACCGAGCCCCGGGACATGGAGCGCCAGCGCGACCGGCTCTTCGCCGCGCTCACCCACGTCATCTCGCACATCGACGACGAGGACCTCGTCCCCTATCTCCGCGACCTCGGCCGCGACCACCGCAAGTTCCTCGCGGGCCCCGAGCACTACGACGCCGTCGGCGCCAGCCTGCTCGCCGCGCTCGCCGAGGCCGGCGGCTCCGCCTGGACCCCGGTCGTCGAGAAGGCGTGGAGCGAGGCCTACCGGGCGATCGCCGACGTGATGCTCGCGGGCGCGGCCGCGAGCCAGGACCCGCCGTGGTGGGACGCCGAGGTGGTGCGGCACCTGCGCTACGGCGCGGACATCGGCGTGCTGACGCTGCGCCCGCACCTGCCGCTCCCCTATCTACCGGGCCAGTACGTCAGCGTGAGCAGCGCCCGGGTGCCGACGACCTGGCGCACCTACTCCCTCGGCAACGCGCCCCGCGCCGACCACACCCTCGACCTGCACGTCAGCCGGATCGAGGGCGGCCGCCTGAGCACCGCGCTGGTCCGCGACGTCGCGCCCGGCGAGGTGGTGCGGCTCGGCGCCGCGGGCGGCCGGGTCACCCTGCGCGCGGCGGAGCGGCCCGCCACCTTCATCGCGGCCGGGACCGGCTGGGCTCCCGTGCGCGCCATGCTGGAGGAGCTGATGGCGCGGGCCCGGCCGCCCGAGCACGACGTGCGGCTCTTCGTGGTCGCGCGCGACGGGGCGCACCTCTACGACCGGCCGCTGATCGACGCCCACGCCGCGCGGCACCGCTGGCTCGCCGTCACCTACATCACCCCGGCGCCGGGGCGCCCCCGCGTCGAGGCCACCGCGCGGCTCGCGACCGCGCTGGGCAACCGCGGGCTCTGGCCCGACCAGGACGTCTACCTGAGCGGGCCGCCGCGGTTCGTCACGGAGACCGCCGCGCTGCTGGCGGACCTCGGCGCGGCTCCGGGCCGGATCCTGCACGACGCGGTGCCGGCCGTCTCGGGCCCGGGCCACGAGCGGCCGATCGGTTTCGGCGAGTGGTTCCTGAACCGGCCCGACCCGCACTGGCACGATCCCGGCGGCCGGGCCCCGCTGCGCTGAGCGCTCAGCGCCCGGCGGCCGCGCGGTAGGCCGCCGCGGCGGGCACCAGGATCGCGTCCACCCCGGCGGGCGGCTTCTGCGCGCCGATCTTCTGGACCATGAGGATCACGTCGCCCTGGCGGACGAAGCCCGTCTCGCCGAGGTAGGGGTCGCCCGCGTCGGCCATCGTGGTCCTCGTCCGCACCACCAGGCCCTCGTCCCCGGATGCGGCCGTCGTCGCCGAGGACACCGTCGTCTCCCCCGAGCTGCCGTCGACGAACGTGTCCTTATAAGAAGGACAGCGCGCCACCGCGTCGCGCAGGGCGCTCATGACGGCCGCCGCCCCGCCGGGCGCGTACCGGTCGATCGACTCCTGCCCGAACCAGCCCTCCTCGATGGTGTCGGAGGTGCCGTCGACGGCGGGCACCTGCTCCATCGCGACCGCCACGTCCTCCAGCGGCGGGGCGTGCCGGGTCATGAAGGAATCGACCCCGATCTCGGAGCAGGGCATCGAGGCGAGCGGCACGGTGGAGGCGGGGGCGTGGGGCGCCCCGGTCGTCGTCGACTCGATCTTCGCCGTGTTCAGGTTGAAGCCCTGCGGCAGCTGGGCCTGCGTCAACAGGCCGTCGCGCAGCCGCCCGTGCAGCGGCCCGGCGGCCGCCGGGCCGCCCGACGCGGCGGGCCCGGACGCCACCGGGGAAGCGGCCGGGGAAGCGGCCGCGGCCGCGCCCCCCGACGGTCCCGGCGAACACGCCGCCGTACCGAGAATCACCGCGATGACCACCGCATTCGCGGCATGACGAGCACGCACCGGTCCGTCCCCTCAGATTTGTGGTGGCTCACCCTCGCACACGCCCTCCCCTGCTACAGGGGCCGGACCCCCTCGGCCGCGCGGATCGCGTCCCGGTAGGCCCGGGCCGCCGCGCGCAGCGCGGTCTCGGGGTCGGTGCCCGCCGCCTCGGCGCGCGCGGCCAGCGCCAGCAGTTCGTAGCCGATGCCCTCGCCGCCCGGCAGCGGCACCTCCAGCCCGCCCGCGCGGACCCGCCCGGCGAGCTTCGCCGCGAGCGCCAGCCCGGGCTGGCCCACCGGAACCCCGTCGGTCACCGATTCCCGCTGCTTCTCGACGGCCTTGGTGCGCTGCCAGATCTCCTGGACCTCGTCGGGGGTGCGCGCCACCTCGTCGCCGAAGACGTGCGGGTGCCGGTGGACCAGCTTCTCGACCAGGCTGCCGGCCACGTCGTCGATGGAGAAGGGCTCGTCGTCCTCCCCTTCTCCCCCTTCTTCCGCGATGCGCGCGTGGAAGACGACCTGGAGGAGTACGTCGCCCAGCTCTTCCCGCAGCGCGTCGCGGTCGCCGTCCTCGATGGCCTCGACGAGTTCGTACGCCTCCTCGATGCCGTACTTCGCCAGGCCCTCGTGCGTCTGGCGGGAGGTCCAGGGGCAGGCGCGGCGCACCTGGTCCATGACCTGGACCAGGTCGAGCAGCCGGGCGCCGGGCAGGTCGTAGGAGCCGGGCAGCAGTTCCAGGTCGGGCATGGCGACCCGGCCCGACCCGGCGAGGCGGGCCAGTCCGTCGGTGAGCCGCTGGTCGCCCTCGCCGCCGGGCAGGACCACCACGGTGCGGCCCCCGGCGCACGCCTCGACCAGCGCGTGGGCGTCGGGCACCGCCGTCTCGACCTCGACGCCCGCCTCGCGCAGGTACGGCAGCTGCGGGTGCCCGGGGTCGGCGCACAGCACCCGGTCCGCGGCGTGCAGGGTCTGCCAGGCGGACCAGGACAGCAGGCCGGGCGCGACCCGGTGGCTGGCGGTCAGCAGGACGATGCGGCCGGTGGGGGCGGCGGGAGCGTGGTCGTCGTTCACGCTCCGAACCTACCCCCGGTGGCGGCTCAGGCTCCTGCGGGGGCCTGCTCGGGCCGGGTCTTCTGCTGGACCCACGGGGTCAGGGCGTCCCCGATCGCGATCTGCTTGACGTCCCAGGCCCCGTAGCGCGGGTTCACCTCGATGTGCAGCTCCTTGGCGGCGGCGGCGAGCGGGACGAGCACCTTGTCCTCGCCGAAGCGGTCGCTGAGCTTGCCGAGGAGCAGCTGGAAGCGGAACTCGCCGTCGATCTGGTCGGGCGCGAGCGGGACCCGGGCCTGCAGGGCCGCCTGCTCCAGCTGGGCCGTGCCCTTGGCCTGGGCGACCTGCGCCTTGCGGACGTCCTCGACGTCCTTGGCGCTGACCGACAGCCCGGCGTCGGCCGCGGCCTTCTCCAGGACGCGCAGTTGGATCATCTTGCCGAGCTTGACCCGCTCCAGGCCGGCGCTGGCCTCGATCAGCTGCGCCGACTGCTCGGCGCGGCCCTGGGCCGCACGCACGTCCTTGACCTGCGCCTGGAGCGCTGCGGTGGTGATCCGTTCGCCGCCGACCACGGCCGCCGTGCCGGGGCGGACCTCGGCGGAGGAGCAGGCGGACAGGAGGGGGGCCGCCACGAGCAGGGCGGCGGATACGGAGAGCGCTGTGCGACGGTGCAAAGGAGCCTCCCGGGCCGGGCTGGATTGTGCTTTGGTGCACAAGGGCCTTGCGGTGATCGATAGTATGCAGTCCGGGGCGTCCCAGCTACCGCTTCGACCAACGATTCCAAGGGTGTTGGGGTGCACGTTCACTCCTCGGCCACCCCGCGGTCTTCCGTCGCTGCGAAGGTCGGCCCACCATGCCGACACCACGCTCCCCGCGCTCCCGCAGCCTGGCCGGTGCGGCCCTGGCGGGACTGCTCGCCACCGCGGCCGTCTGTGCGGGGGACGCCGTCGCCCGCGTCTTCCCCTACGGTCCGCGCCACCGCAGCGTCAATGACCTGGGCAACCAGTTCGTCCCCTTCCACGCGCGGCTGTGGGACCTGTTGCACGGGCGGGCGGCCGGGGACCTGCTCCTCAACTGGGGCTCCGGCTTCGGCACCTCCTTCCTGCCCGACTACGGGACCTACCTGAGCAGCCCCTTCGCACCGCTGGTGGCCCTCTTCCCGCGCGCGGACATCGACCTCGCCGTCTACGTCGTCACGGTGCTCAAGACGGCGGTCGCCGCGGCGGCCATGGCCTGGCTGCTGCGCACGCGGCGGCGCGGCCCGTGGTGGGCGGCGGGCCTGCTGGGGGCCTCGTACGCGCTGTGCGGCTGGTCGGTCATCGAGGCCTCCTACAACACCATGTGGTTGGACGGCCTGATCGCCTTTCCGCTCCTGTGTCTGACGGGTGAATGGGCGCTGCGCGGGCGCCGCCCGGTCGCCGCCCCGCTGGTCGTCGCCGTGTGCTGGACGGCGAACTTCTACACCGCCTACATGGCCACCCTCGGCGCGGCCCTGGTGCTGCTGGTGCTGCTGGCGCTGACCCGCGAGGGCGTACGGGCCCGCGCGCGCGTGGCGGCGCGCGCGGCCGGGAGCACCGCCCTGGGGCTCGCGCTGGCCCTGCCGGTGCTGCTCCCCCTCTTCCTCAGCTCCCGGCAGGCCTACCCGGGGTGGACCAAGGAGTTCGCGCCCGCGCCCTGGACGGACGTCTTCGCCCGGCTGCTGCCCGCGACCTACAGCTTCTCCTCGCCCGCCCTCTTCGTGAGCGGCGCGACGCTGCTCCTGGCCGCCGCTCTGCCGCTGCACCGGGGGGTGCCGGTGCGGGAGCGCTGCTGGTGGAGCGCCCTGGTGGTCGGGGTGCTGCTCTCCTTCCAGTGGACGCCGACCCATCTGGCCTGGCACGTCTTCGCCACCCCCAACGGCAGCCCGTACCGGCAGACCTTCGTGCTGGCCGGGATCCTGGTGCTGGCCGCCTGGACGGCGCTGGCCGCGGGGCGCCCGGGCCCGCGCGCGCTGTGCGGCGGCGCCGGGGTGCTGCTGGCGCTGCTGCTCGTCGCGGCCGGCAGTGCGCTCGCCCCGGCGGTGTCCCTCGGGCTCGGCGCGGCCGGGATCGCGGCGGCGGCCGTCGCCTGGTGGCTCGACGGCGTCCGGCCGCGCCGGTACGGGCCGCTGCCGGGCGCGCTGCTCGTCCTCACCCTGCTGGTGCAGGCGGCGGCGACCACGGCGTGGGGGCACAAGGGCACCCTCGGCGGCCTCGACGACTACCCGCCCTGGGGCGCCGCGCACACCGCGCGCGCCCGGGCGCTCGCCGCCGCCGACGGCTGGCCGGAGTACCGCACGGACCCGGGGCGGCCCGCGCTGACCGGCAACGACCCGCTGCTGCTCGGCGGGGAGGGCGGCTCCTACTACAGCAGCCACACCCCGGACGTCCTCACCCGCACGATGGCGGCGCTCGGCGCCGGTTGGACCTCGCGGGGGCGCAGCGTGCAGAGCCTCGACAGTCCGGTGACGGACGTCGTCTTCGCGGTGGGCGCCCGGCTGCGGCCGGGCGGCGCGGTGGCGCGCGCGGCCGTGGTGCCCCCGCTGGTGACGCTCCGACCGGCCGGGGCGCCGCCCGCCTTCGGGCCCTCGCCCTTCCGCAACCAGGAACTCCTGCTCGGGGCCCGGGTGTACGAGGATCCGGTGGCGCCCGGGGTCTGCCGGGCGGGCACCGACGCCTTCCTGTGGGCGCCCGCCTACAACGCCACGGCCCGCCTCGCCGACGGCGCCCCCTTCCGGCTGAACGGGAACGCCCCGCGCAACCGGGCCGCCGTGCAGCCGCTCGGCACCTCCCGGGGCGCCTCCTCGGCGCTGGTCTTCGACGCGGGCGCGCCCGCCGCCTGGACGCTGGCCTGCCTGGACCGCCCGCTGCTGGACGCGGCGGCCCGGGCCCTGCGGGACACGGGGGCCCGCTCGGTGACGGTGGGCGCCCACGCGGTACGGGCCGTCCTGCCCGCCGGCAGCTCGGGCACCGCGGTGCTGTCGGTCCCGGCGATCGCGGGCTGGAGCTGCGACGGGGCTCCGGCGGGGTCCCGCCTCGGCCTGGTCGCGGTCCCGGTGACCCCGGAGCGCGCCACCGTGGACTGCGTCTTCCGGCCCCCGGGGCTCACGGCCGGGCTGGCGCTCGCCGCCCCGGCGGCGCTGGTGCTGCTGGCGCTGGCGGTCGGGCCGACGCTCGCGCGGCGTCGGCGGCGGGCCGGGAGCTGATCCCGATCCACTCAGCGGACCTGGCCCAGCCACTGGAGGGTGCGGCGCACCTCCGTGGGGAAGGGGTGGGCCGGGCCGTGCAGCTGTTCCGCGTCGAAGAGCAGCCGGGCCAGGGTCTCGTGGGCGGCGGCCCGGTCGCCGAGGGAGAGCAGCAGGTGCCCCATCCGGCGGCGCACCTCCAGCGGCAGGCCCGGATCCGGGTTGGCGTAGTGGTTCTCGAAGAAGGGGAGCAGCGCCCGGTACTCGGCCAGGGCCGCGGCCGCCTCGCCGAGCTGTTCCAGGCACTGGGCGGCGTCGTAGCGGAAGCGCAGCGACTGCGGATCGCCCGCCGGGAACTCCTCGGCCAGTCGTCGCAGTTCGGGCAGGGCCCGGCGGTACTGGCCGTCGTCCATCAGCGTGGCCGCGTACTGCTTGCGCAGCGAGCGGACCACCGGCGAGTGCTCCCCGTGCTGCGCGACGGCGGCCGGCAGGATCTCGCCGAGGATGTCCACGGCCTGGGTGAGCCTGCCCTCGTCCAGCAGCGCCCGGACCTCGTCGACGGCCGCCGGGATGTCCCGGCGCGGCGCCACGGCGGGCGGCGCCTCGGGCCGGGGCGGGGCGCTGACCCGGTCGGGCCAGGGGGCCATCGGGCGCAGGAAGGGGCGGGTGGGGTCCAGGGGGCCGACGGGCGCGCCGTGCGCGGGCAGCAGCGGGACCAGCGCCTCGTACACCTCCTGCGCGGAGCCGGGCCGGTCCTGCGGGTCCTTGGCCAGCAGGTGCAGCAGCACCGCTTCGAGCGCCGGCGGGACCTCGGGGCGCAGCTGGCGCACCGGGAGCGGGGGCTCGTAGAGGTGCCGGTGGAGCACGCCGAGGGCGGTGGTCCCGACGAAGGGCACGTTCCCGCTGAGGAGTTCGTAGAGCAGCACGCCGAGGGCGTAGAGGTCGGTGTACGGGCCGACGGCCCCGCCCATCGCCTGTTCGGGGGCCATGTAGGCGGGGCTGCCGATGGGCGAGCCGGTGTGGGTGAGGCGGGTGGTGTCGGTGTCCATGACGGAGGCGACGCCGAGGTCGAGGACGGTGATCGTGCCGTCGGGGCGGACCATCACGTTGCGCGGCTTCAGGTCGCGGTGCACGATCGGCACCGCGTGCACGGCGGACAGCACCGAGCACAGCTGCGCGACCACCGAGACCGCCCACGGCCAGGGGTACGGATCGTGCTCGGCCAGGTGGTCGGCGAG
This sequence comes from Streptomyces sp. NPDC059917, assembly GCF_042730635.1. Lineage (NCBI taxonomy): Bacteria > Bacillati > Actinomycetota > Actinomycetes > Kitasatosporales > Streptomycetaceae > Streptomyces > Streptomyces sp. NPDC059917. The sequence continues at coordinate 68,405 of NZ_JBHWLC010000010.1, read as the reverse complement.
GTCGGCGCCCTCGACGTACTGCATGACCAGGTACAGCTCGTCGCCGTCGCTGCCCGCGTCGTGGACGGTGACCAGGCCCGGGTGGTCGACCTGGGCCGTGACCCGGCATTCGCGCACGAAGCGGCGGCGCAGCTCCTCGGCGACGGTGCCGGGGCCCGCGACCTTGTCGGGGCGCAGCAGCTTGACGGCCACGCGGCGGTCGAGGCGCCGGTCGTACGCCGTCCAGACCTGGCCCATGCCGCCCTGGCCCAGGACGGTGGCGAGCTGGTAGCGCTCGCCGATGGTGCGCTCGGTCACCGGCCGTGCCCCCGGCCGTCGGCGCCGCCGTCGCCGTTGCTGTCGCCGTGCTTGCGCAGCAGCTCGCTCAGCTCGTCGAGTTCGGCCCGGACCTGGCCGATCCGCGGGGGCGGCGGGCTCTGCGGGGGCTGCTCGGGCTGTTCGGGCCGCGGCAGGTACTGGGTCTGCTGCGGCGGCGGATAGCCGTACCCGTACGGCTGGGGCTGCGCCTGCGGGGGCATCGGCGGCGGGTACCAGGCGGCGACCGGGGGCCGCTGCTGGCGGCGCAGGTCGGCGTAGAGGAAGTAGGCCAGGGTGGCCACGCCGGTCGCGAGCGACAGCACCATCCCGATGTTGGTCCGGGCGCCCTTGGCGTCGGGCACCGGGTCGGAACCGACCAGCCAGATCCCGAGGAGGCCGCAGAGCGCGGAGAGCACGAAGAGCGCCCAGTCCTTGCCGGACCGGGTGACGATCGCGAGCCGCAGCATGCTCGCCCAGGCGAAGAACCCGCAGCTGAGCACCGGTACCAGCACGAAGATCACGCGCAGGGTGACCACGTAGCTCTGGCTGCGCTGAGGTGCGTACTGCTCACGCGGCGGCGGGAGGCCGGGGCCGTGCATCGCTGCTCCTGACGGCGGAAGTTCGGATGTGCTCGGGTGCGAGCGTATACACCGGCCCGCCCGACCGGTCAGGGGATGTGCACAACCGTTGCGGTCCCGTTCACCGCGCGCGGACCGTGCCGTCCGCGAGACCGTCGTAGAGCCCCTGCACCAGCTGCTCCCCGAGCCGCCCCGCGAGCCGCAGCGCGTCCTCGAACTCGGCGAGCGCGCGGAAGCGTTCGCCGTAGCGGCGCTGGTCCTCCAGCGGCAGCCGGGGCAGCTGGAGGCGGCGCACGTCGAGCCGGGTGGCGGTGGAGGCGTAGCTGGACGCCTGCCGGTTGTTGGCGGTGCCGCGCAGGAAACCGGCCAGGAACCAGGGGTCGATGGCGGCCGGGTCGGGGCGCAGCAGCTGGAGGTTGCGGCCGAGGGCCGCGCCCGCGTCGGCGGGGCCGACGACCCGGGCGACGGCGGCGGCGCCGACGACGGGGACGACGATGTCGCCGGCCTCGACCAGCACGGGCTCGTCGGCGGAGTCGAGCAGGGTGCCGGAGGGCGCGGTGCCCGCGTACACGTCGTGTTCGGTCAGGACGGGGGCGTTCCCCGCGCCGCTGCCGGTGCCGCCGCGCAGCAGCAGGGCGCCCGCGCGGGCGAGTTCGCCGATGGTGGTGCTGGGCAGCCGGGCGGGCCCGTCGGCCGCTTCGGCCGGGGGCGGGGTGAGCCGGGCGGCGCGCTGGAGGGTCTCGTCGAGGCGCGCGCGTACGGCGCCCAGCTCGGCCGCGCCGCCGCCCGCGGTGGCGGGGGGCAGGTGCCGGGCGGGGGTGAGGTCCACGTCGTCGTCGAGGAGTTCGATGACGGGCACGCAGCGGCTCAGGCCCGGCGCGTCGGGGACCTCGTCCGCCGCGGCGGCGCCGTCGAACGCCGTCCAGGCGGCCAGCACCGCGTCGTGCACGGCGGGCCAGGCGGCCCGTTCGCGCCCCTCGCCGCCGCCGAGTTCGGCGGTGTCGACGAGCAGCAGCCCGGGCGGGGCCGGGGCGTGCGCGGCGGGCTTGCGCAGCACCCACAGGTGCAGGGGGATCCCGTACGGGGGCGCGGCCCCGGCCGGGAGCGCGACGACGGCCCGCAGCGCGCCCCGGCGCAGCAGGTCGGCGCGGATGCGGCGGCCGGAGCGGCGGCCGGCGACGGCCGGGGGCATCAGCAGGACGGCGGTGCCGCCCTCGCGCAGGTGCGCCAGGGCGTGCTGGACCCAGGCGAGTTCGGATTCGGTGCGCGCGGGGAAGCCGTACTCCCAGCGCGGGTCGTAGGCCAGCTCCTCGTGGCCCCAGTTGCGCTCGTTGAAGGGCGGGTGGCAGAGCACGGCATCGACGGCGGGCCGGGGGAAGGCGTCGGCGCGCAGGCTGTCGGCGGCGGCGGTGCGCACCTCGGCGACGCCGTGCAGGGCGAGCCGCAGCGCGGTCAGGGCGGCGAGTTCGGGCGCGCCGTCCTGGCCGTACAGGGCGGTCGGCGCGGTGACGGCGCGCAGCAGGCTGCCGGTCCCGCAGGCGGGGTCGAGGACGCTGCGCGCGCCGGACCCGGCCAGCGCGGCCATCAGCTCGGCGGGGCCGGACGGGGTCAGCGTGTACTGCCGCGGGTTCGCGTCGAGGTGGCGGCCCAGCAGGAACTCGAAGGCGTTGCGGGCGCCGAGGCCCGCGGCGAGCTCGGCGGCGGCGCGCAGCAGCGGCATCGACGCGGGTGCGGCCGCCGCGGCCGTCGCGTCGGTCAGGGCGTGGCCGGGGCCGAGCCGGGCGGTGAGCACCTGGGCGAGGACGGGCCGCAGCAGCGCGGCCATCCGCTCGTCGGAGACGGCGCTCAGCTCCAGCCAGTCGGTGGGCCGGTCGTGGACGACGAGCAGGGCGCAGCCCGCCTCGACGAGCCCGGCGACGGCGCCGGCGGGGTGGGCGGTGATCTGCTGCCAGACGCGCTCGCGCGGGGGGACCTCGGCGAGCTTGCCCTGGGCGCGCAGCCAGTCCTCGACCTCGGGCAGGGCGAAGGAGGGGCTGGTCTCGCTCCCGCCGACGGGCCTCGGGAAGTCGGCGTGGCGGCGCCGCCAGTTGCTCACCGCCGCGCGGCCGACCCCGGCGAGGCGGGCGATCTCGGCTGCGGTCACCTCAGTGGGGGGGTTCTCCGACATGCGCCGAGCATACCGGTACACACGCGAGAGACCCCTTCACAATGTGAACGAGATCGTTTCCTTGTTTCGTGTTGACTCGGTTCACAGTCTCTGTTGTGATTACTCCCGTCGCACCAACCGGGCCGGTTCCGGCCGCACAGCGAGAGACGAGAGAGGCATTCCCATGTCGCACCACGCCCCGCGCACCAGCTGGACCGCCGCCCGCCGCCAGGTGCTCGCGGGAGGCGGAGCCGTGCTCGCCCTCGCCCTGGCCACCGCCTGCGGCCCGGTCGAGGAGGCCGGGCAGAAGTCGCCCTCGGCGCCCGCGGCCCAGCAGGGCGCGAAGTCCGACGCACCGAAGAAGGACGAGCCGAAGAAGGACGAGGCCAAGAAGGTCGCCATCAAGGGCGACGGCACCGTCCAGGTCGGCAAGGACGCCCAGCCCGGCACCTACCGCACGACCGGCAACGCCGCCTCCCGCTGCTACTGGGAGCGGCTCAAGGACACCAAGGGCGAGATGGACTCGATCATCGCCAACGACAACGTGACGGGCTCCAGTTACGTGACCCTCGCGGCCGGCGAGTACTTCAAGTCCTCCGGCTGCAAGGGCTGGGAGGCCGTCCCGAAGGACGCGACGGGCACCCCGAAGGCGGAGATCGCCGGCGACGGTGGCATGCTCCGCGTCGGCTCGGACATCGCGCCCGGCACCTACAAGTCCGAGGGCCGCGCCAAGGGCAGCTCCAACTGCTACTGGGAGCGCACCAAGGACGCCGAGCACGGCCTCGACTCGATCGCCGCCAACGACAACCCGACGGGCTCGGCGATCGTGACGATCGACGCCGACGACGCGTACTTCAAGTCCTCGGGCTGCGCCGACTGGAAGAAGTCCTGACCCGCCGCACCACCCGCCCCACCCCCGCCCCTCCCCCGTAAAGAGAGTCCCCCGTGCGCCCTGCCCGCCTCACCGCCGCCGCGATCGTCGCGACCACCGCCCTGTTCACCCTCACCGGCTGCTTCCCCTTCTCCGGCGGCGACGCCGAGAGCGGCCCCTTCCCCGGCGAGTCCGGGTCGAAGGTGGCGAACAAGTCGCTCGACGCCCTGCGCGGCGCGGACTCGCTGACCATCACCGGCAGCGTCCGGGACAAGGGCAAGCCGATGAAGATCGACATGGCGATCAGCAAGTCCGGCGACTGCAAGGGGTCGATGGCGGTCGAGGGCGAGGGCTCCTTCGAGCTGATCCGCAACTCCCAGTTCGTCTTCCTCAAGGCCGACGCCGCCTTCTACCGCACCCAGCTCAAGGACCTCCCGAAGGAGCAGGCCGACGCCGCGCTCGCACAGTTGGCCGGGCACTGGGTCAAGACGAAGGCCTCGTCGCCGGACTCCAAGGAACTCTCGGCGCTGTGCGACCTGGACGACCTGCTCAAGGAGTTCGACAAGAGCTCGGGGGCGAAGAAGGACGGGGTGGTGCAGGTGAACGGCGAGTACGCGCAGAAGGTGACCACCCGGACCACCGACGGGACCGAGGACCTCTACGTCGCCACCAAGGGCGAGCCCTTCCTCCTCAAGGCCGTGGAAACCGGCAAGGACCCTTCCGACGTCTCCTTCTCCGGTTTCAACCTGCCGGTCGACGCCGCGTCGCCGACCAAGGACGTCGTCGAGACCGACGGCTGAGCCGGACCGGCGGACGCCCGGGAGCCGCCCCGCGAGGGGAGGGCGGCTCCCGGGCCCTTCGTCGAGCGGACTCGATCAAAGGGGCGTACCGTCACAAACGGGATGACGGAAGGAGCCCCGCATGGGGATTTTCGACAAGTTCCGGGACCAGGCCAAGGCCAAGGGCAAGGACATCTCGGACAACCTCGAACAAGAGATCAACGAGAAGACCGGCAACAAGTACGCAGACCAGGTCGACAAGGCCCAGCAGCAGATGGAACAGCGCACGGGCATCGACGACGACCCGAACAAGTAGCACCGCACCGGCCGCGGCGGGCGGACCCCAGGTCCCCCACCGCGGCCGTAGCGCTATGCCGGGACGACTCCGCCGAGGAACGCGGCCCAGGCGGCGGGGGCGAGCGCCAGCCGGGGTCCTGCCGGAACCTTCGAGTCCCGGACGTGGACGGCGTCGGCGCACCCGGCGACCTCGACGCAGTTACCGCCTTCGCCGTCGCTGTAGCTGGACTTGCGCCAGTCGAAGGCGACTTCGAGGCACTGGCCGCCTTCGCCACCGCTGTAGCTGCTCTTGAACCAGGCCAGGCCCTTGGTGGTCATCGCTCTCCCAGCGTCTTCTCGATCAAAGTCAGGGACTCGTCCGGCGTGAGCGCCTGTGCCCGGATGATCCCATAGCGCTCGGCGTAGATCCGTACCTGTTCTGAGTCGGTGACGAGGTTCGGGCGGTTATAGGTCTCGCTGTAGGCGATCTGCTGCCGACCTTTGGGGTTGATGAGGCTGAACGAGCCTTCCATCGCGGTGTGTTCGCCCCTGCTGAACGGCATCACTTGGAGCTCCACGGTGCGCAACTGGCCGATCTCCAGGAATCGCCGCAACTGCCCCCGATGCACCTCTTCGCCGCCCACCGGGCGCAGCAGCAGGGCCTGATCGAGGACGAAGCTGAACGTCGGCGACGGCCACCGCTCGAAGATCTGCTGGCGGGCCATGCGGTCCGCCACCCGCTTCTCGATCGTCGCCTCGTCGAGAAGCGGTCGGCGTCTCGTGAAGATCGCGCGTGCGTGGCCCTCCGTCTGGAGAAGCCCCATCACACCCTGGTGGCTGTAGTCGTGGATCGCATTGGCGCTGGCCTCCGCCTGGGCATAGTCCCGGAACCAATCGGGGTGACGGGTCCGGGCCCGCTTGAGGGCGTCCTTCACGTCCGGGATCGCCGCCAGCAGCACCCCGCGGGCCCCGAGCGCCCGGTCCGCGTTCTCCAGGAAGTCCGGCTGCGGCGTCCGCACGCCCCGCTCGATGGCGGAGACCAGGTCCTCCCCCACGTGCACGAGGGCGGCCAGTTCCTTCTGCTGGAGCCCCGCCCGCTCCCGCAGCACCTTGATGATCTTGCCGAGCGCCTTGAAGAGGTACGCCGTGCCGTCGACCTCCACCGGCCGCTCCGGCTCCTCCTCGCGTTCCGCCAGGTCGTTCATACGCTGATCCGCCCTCGCCCGTACCGCACGTACACGCAACCGCGGCCGGCCCTACGGGAGTCGCCCGTAGCGCCGCCGTCCCTGGAAAGCGTACGGCGGTCCGGCCACGCTCGGTGAGGTGACGACCGAAAAGAGTGACATGGCACCGGAGTTCCGGCAGCTCCTCTCCGCCACCCCCCGCGGCGCCCGGCTCGCCCGGTACCTCGCCGGGGCGCAGCTCGCCGCCTGGGGCGTTCCGCCGGGCTGCGGGCTGGCCGAGGACGTGGAGCTGGTGGTCGGGGAGCTGGCCGCCAACGCCGTGCTGCACGGGCGGGTGCCGGGGCGGGACTTCGAGGTCCGGCTCGGTTTCGACGGCCTGCGCGTCCGGGTCGAGGTGAGCGACGCCCGGGGCGACGCGGCCCCGCCGGAGGTGCTCCCCGAGACGGACCCCTGCTGGGCGGAGGACGGGCGCGGGCTGGCGCTCGTACAGGCCGTGTCCCGGGAGTGGGGCGTGCGCCCGCGCGGCACGGGCGCCCCCGGCAAGACGGTGTGGGCGCGGCTGTGAGCGCGGCGTCAGCGGCGTCAGCGCAGCGGCAGCGGAACGTCAGCGGCCGTATCTAGCGTCGGCGCACACGGCGGCTCGACCACCGCCGCACGCAGTCCGCGATGTTGAGGAGAACAGCCATGAGCGCCACCCGTCGTGACGTCTTGAAGTGGGGGGTCGGCGCCGGGGGCGCCGCCGCCCTCGGACTCGCCCTACCGGGCACCGCGCAGGCCGCCGGCTACTACGCACCCGACTGGATGGGCAAACTGTCCGACCACACGCCCCTCATCCGCATGACGATCCCCGGAACGCACGACTCGTGGTGCACCGACCCCGCCAACGGCACCAAATGGGCCCAGACCCAGAACTGGGGCGTTCCCGAGCAGTTGGAGCGCGGGATCCGCTTCCTCGACATCCGGCTGAACGGCCTCCAGGGCGCGCCGAACGAATTCGGCCTCTACCACGGCTCCGCCTACCAGGGACACCGCTTCCAGGACGTCCTGGAGGCCTGCCGCAAACACTTCAAGAAGTACCCGGGTGAAACCGTCATCATGCGGGTGAAGAACGAGAACTCGGGCGGGCAGGCCCTCTCGGACGAAGAGTTCCGGCGCCGCTTCAACTACTACCTGGACGTCATGGGCTACCGGAGTCTGGTGTGGACCGCGCCGTTCTGGCCCTCGCTGGGCGAGGTGCGCGGCAAGGTCATCATCGCGGCGGACTTCGCGAACGACTGGGGCATCCTCACCTGGGACAGCAACAAGGCCTTCAACATCCAGGACGACTGGAACACCACCAACTTCACGAAGTCCGCCACCATCGTCAAGCAGTTCGACAACGCCTGGTGGCACCAGGAGTCCTCCCAGATGTTCGTGAACTTCACGAGCTACTCCGGCGGGAACTGGCCCCAGCAGAACGCGCAGCTGACGCTGCCGGACGTGCTCAAGTACCTGGACGCCCGGAAGACCGAGAAGATCCACCTCGGCATCGTGCCGATGGACTTCCCGGACTTCTACCCGGACATCGTGTACCTCCTGATCCGGAAGAACTTCCTCTAGACCGCCCCCTCCGGGATCGTCGGGAGCGGCTCGGCCACCCCCTCGTGGGTCCGGTGCAGGGTCGCGACCTCGACCTCGTCCAGCAGCGCGCGGGCGAAGTCCGCGGTCGTGATCCGGCTCTCGGCGGCGGCGGGGACGAGCGCGTAGGCACCCGAGGGCTCGCCCTCGTGGTCGAAGTCCCCGGCCGGGCTGAGCACCACCCAGTCCAGCGAAGCCGGGGCGGCCGTGCGCAGCGCCTCGGTCCCGGCGCCGTGACCGAGGTAGAACTCCCGCCATTCCTGCGGGTATCCGGGGGTGTCCATCAACAGGTCCCCGGTCGCGGTGGGCAGTACGGACGCCAGCCCGACGGACACCAGCCGCGTCACCCCGGCGGCCGGGAGCCCTTGGGCGAGGGCGCGGGCGGCCGCGGGGAAGAACGTCCCGGGGCTCGTCGCGGGGTCGTGCACGGCGACGATCGCCGCGTCGTGCCCGGCGGCGAGTCGGGCCACGTCCGCCGGGTCCGTCACCTGGCCGTCGGCCCGGCCGACCGCCGTGACCTGGTGGCCCCGCCGCCGGGCCTCCGCCTCGGCCGCCCGGCCGACCCGGCCGCCGGCCCCGAAGATGATGATCCTGCTGCTGTTCGTCTCCATGGACGGGAGCGTAGGTCGAGAGGTGGTTTCCGATCGGATACCGGCCTACGGTGTGGATCATGACGAAGCCGCAGGCCGACCGGACGCCCCTGGACCCCGAGGCGTTCGACCCCGTCTGCCCGTCCCCCCTGGTGCCGTTCCGCGTGGGCGACAAGTGGGGCACGCTGCTCCTGCGGTGCCTGCAGGACGGCCCGCGCCGGTTCTCGGAGCTCAAGGCGGTGCTGGGCGGCATCACGGCCAAATCGCTGACGCAGTCCCTGCGCAGGCTGGAGCGGGACGGTTTCGTCGCGCGGGCGGAGCACGAGGGCCCGGAGCGCCGCGTCGAGTACGCCCTGACCCCGCTCGGGCTGGGCCTCCTGGGCCCGCTGGACGCGGCCTGCGAGTGGACGCGGGACCACTGGGACGAGCTGATCGACGCGCAGGAGGCCGCCGCCGAGTCGCGGTAGGCGAGAGCCCGGCGACGGCGACGGCGACCGCGGCGGGGTCAGGACCCCAGGATCGTGGTGAGGAACTCCCCCGTCCAGGCCAGGAGTTCCCGCCCGACCAGCGGCTTGCCGCCGACCCGGGCGGTCTTCGGGCGCGGTACCAGCACCTGCGAGGCGGCCGGCTTGAGGACCGTCCCCGGGTAGAGCCGCTTGAGCCGCAGCTCCTGCGACTCGCGCAGCTCCACCGGGCCGAAGCGGATGTTGGTGCCCGCCAGGGTGATGTCGCCGACCCCGCAGGCGCGCGCCAGCATCCGCAGGCCCGCCACGAGGAGCAGGTTCTCCACCGGCTCGGGCAGCTTGCCGTAGCGGTCGGTCAGTTCCTCGCGGACGGCCTTGACGTCCGCTTCCGAGGAGGCGGCCGCGATCGAGCGGTAGGCCTGCAGGCGCAGGCCCTCGCCCGGCGCGTAGTCGTGCGGGACGTGCGCGTCGACCGGCAGCTCGATCTTCACGTCCAGCGGCGCCTCCTCCTGCTCGCCGCCCTCGACGGCGGAGCGGAAGTCGGCGACGGCCTCGCCGACCATCCGGATGTAGAGGTCGAAGCCGACGCCCGCGATGTGACCGGACTGCTCGCCGCCGAGCAGGTTGCCCGCGCCGCGGATCTCCAGGTCCTTCATGGCCACGTACATGCCCGCGCCCATCTCGGTGTGCTGGGCGATCGTCGCGAGCCGCTCGTGCGCGGTCTCGGTCAGCGGCTTCTCCGGCGGGTAGAGGAAGTAGGCGTAACCGCGCTCGCGGCCGCGGCCCACGCGGCCGCGCAGCTGGTGCAGCTGCGAGAGGCCGAAGTTGTCGCCGCGCTCGACGATCAGGGTGTTGGCGTTGGAGATGTCGATGCCGGACTCGACGATCGTCGTGGAGACCAGGACGTCGAACTTCTTCTCCCAGAAGTCGACGACGACCTGCTCCAGCTGGCTCTCGCCCATCTGCCCGTGCGCGGTCGCGATCCGCGCCTCGGGCACGATCTCCCGCAGCTTCGCGGCCGCCCGGTCGATGGACTCGACCCGGTTGTGGATGTAGAAGACCTGGCCCTCGCGCAGCAGTTCGCGCCGGATCGCCGCGCCGATCTGCTTCTCCTCGTACGGCCCCACGAAGGTCAGCACCGGGTGGCGCTCCTCCGGCGGGGTGGTGATCGTCGACATCTCGCGGATGCCGGTGACCGCCATCTCCAGGGTGCGCGGGATCGGGGTCGCGGACATCGTCAGGACGTCGACGTTGGCGCGGAGCTTCTTGAGCTGCTCCTTGTGCTCGACGCCGAAGCGCTGCTCCTCGTCGACGATGACCAGGCCCAGGTCCTTGAACTTCGTCTCCTGCGAGAAGAGGCGGTGGGTACCGATGACGATGTCCACCGAGCCCTCTTTCAGGCCCTCCAGGGTGGCCTTCGCCTCGGTGTCCGTCTGGAAGCGGGACAGCGCCCGCACCTTGACGGGGAACTGCGCGTAGCGCTCGGAGAAGGTGCCGAAGTGCTGCTGGACGAGGAGCGTGGTCGGGACGAGGACGGCGACCTGCTTGCCGTCCTGGACCGCCTTGAAGGCGGCGCGCACGGCGATCTCGGTCTTGCCGTAGCCGACGTCGCCGCAGATCAGCCGGTCCATCGGGACCGACTTCTCCATGTCCTCCTTGACCTCGGCGATCGTGGTCAGCTGGTCGGGCGTCTCGGCGTACGGGAAGGCGTCCTCCAGCTCCCGCTGCCAGGGGGTGTCCGGGCCGAAGGTGTGGCCGGGGGCCGCCATCCGGGCGCTGTAGAGCTTGATGAGGTCGGCGGCGATCTCCTTGACCGCCTTCTTCGCCTTCGCCTTGGTCTTGGTCCAGTCGGCGCCGCCGAGCCGGTGCAGGGTCGGGGCCTCGCCGCCGACGTACTTGGTGACCTGCTCCAGCTGGTCGGTGGGGATGTAGAGGCGGTCGCCGGGCTGGCCGCGCTTGGCGGGGGCGTACTCGACGAGCAGGTACTCGCGGGTGGCGCCCTGGACCGTGCGCTGGACCATCTCGACGTAGCGGCCGACGCCGTGCTGCTCGTGCACGATGTAGTCGCCGGCCTGGAGGGTCAGCGGGTCGATGGTCTTGCGGCGCCGGGTCGGCATCCGGCCGAGGTCCTTGGTGGCGGTGCGCTGCCCGGTCAGGTCGGTCTCGGTGAGGACGGCGATCTTGAGGTGCGGGTCGACGAAGCCGTTGTCCAGGGAGCCGCAGGCGACGTGGACCAGGGAGGGCTGGAGGGCCGCGAGGTCGGCCTCCAGACGGGCCGCGATGCCCTCGCCGCCGAGCACCTCGACGGTGCGGGCGGCCGGGCCGTGGCCCTCGGTGACGTAGACGGTGTGCCAGCCGTCGGCGATCCAGCCCTTGGTGTCGGCCAGGGCGCGGGCGGTGTCGCCGCGGTAGGCCTCGGGGGCGTGCATGCCGAGGGTGAGCGTGTCCTCGCCGAGGTCCGCGTCGGCCGCGAAGGGCGAGACGGACCACCACATGGTGCCGAGCTCCCGGGCCCGGTCGCGGACGTCCGCGATCCCCCACAGGGAGGCCGCGTCCAGGTCGATCGGGGCCTCGCCGCCACCGGCGGTGGCCGCCCAGGACGCCTGGAGGAACTCCTGGCTGGTGGCGACCAGGTCGGCGGCCCGGGTGCGGACCCGCTCGGGGTCGCAGACCACGGCCATCGCCCCGGCCGGCAGCACGTCCAGCAGCAGTTCCATGTCGTCGACCAGGACCGGGGCGAGGGACTCCATGCCCTCGACGGCGATCCCCTCGGCGATCTTGTGCAGCAGCTCGCCCAGCTCGGGGTGCTCCACCGCCAGCGCGGCGGCGCGCTCGCGCACCTCGTCGGTCAGCAGCAGCTCGCGGCACGGCGGGGCCCACAGCCCGTGCTCGGCGATCTCCAGGGACCGCTGGTCGGCGACCTTGAAGTAACGGATCTCCTCGACCTCGTCGCCCCAGAACTCCACCCGCAGGGGGTGCTCCTCGGTGGGCGGGAAGACGTCGAGGATGCCGCCGCGGACGGCGAACTCGCCGCGCTTCTCCACCAGCTCCACCCGGGCGTACGCCGCCGCGGCGAGCGCCTCGGTGATCTCGCCGAGGTCGGCGCTCTCGCCGCCGCGCAGGGCCACGGGAATCAGGTCGCCCAGGCCCTTGACCTGCGGCTGGAGCACGGAACGGATCGGCGCGACGACGATGGAGACCGGGCCCGCGGCCGGGTCGTCCTTGCTCGGGTGGGCGAGTCGGCGCAGCACCGCGAGGCGGCGGCCGACGGTGTCGCTGCGGGGCGAGAGGCGCTCGTGCGGCAGGGTCTCCCAGGACGGGAAGTCCACGACCGCGGCGGCCTGCTCCGGCGGCATCAGCGAGCGCAGCGCGGCCGCCAGGTCCTCGGCCTCCCGCCCGGTCGCGGTGACCGCGAGCACGGTCCGCTCGGTCCGCCGGGCCAGCGCCGCGATGGCGAAGGGCCGCGCCGCCGCCGGACCGACCAGGTCCAGCTGCATCCGGTTCCCGTCCGCGGCCGCCTGGACCGCCTCGGTGAGCGCGGGATCCCGGGTGACGGCGTCGAGCAGTCCGTACAGGCTCATGAAGGCGGCTTTCCGTCCGGTGAGGGGGCAACGCGAAGGGCCCGACACGTGAGACGGGCCGGGGTTCCCACCTTACGGCGCACCCCGACGCCGCGCGCGGGGGATTGCCGCCCGGGCGTCGGCCCGGCCTGCGCCGAAGATCTTGGGCCGCGACGTCAACCTGGACGGGGGGCAGGGGCGTATACCCATCGAAATCTGTCCAGCACCGGGAGCCGCATGACCGTCGAGGAGTTCGAGGAGTTCTACGCGCACTCCGTGAAACACCTGGTGGGACAGGTCTACCTGATGATCGGCGACCTGCACGAGGCGCAGGACGTGGTGCAGGAGGCCTTCGTACGGGCCTGGGCCAGGAGGTCCCGGCTCTCCCGGGACGCCGGGCCCGAGGCCTGGATCCGCACGGTGGCCTGGCGGCTCGCCGTGAGCCGCTGGCGTCGGCGCGGGCGGGCCGCCGAGGCCTGGCGGCGCCACGGCGCCCCGGCACCGGCCGGGGCCGATTCACCCGATCCCGCGACGGTGGCGCTCGTCGGCGCCCTGCGCACGCTGCCCGAGCGGCAGCGGCGGGTGGCCGTCCTCTTCTACGTCTGCGACCTGTCCGTGCAGCAGGTGGCCACCGAGACCGGCATCGCGGAGGGCACCGTCAAGACCCACCTGTCCCGGGCGCGCGCCGCGCTCCGGCCGCACTTCGAGGAGGCGCGCGGTGAGTGATTCCCCGGACCCCCAGGACCCCGCCCGCTACGACGACCTGCTCGGCGACGCCTTCAAGCGGGCCGCCGGGGAGGGCGGCGGCCGGGTGCTGCCCGCCCCGGTCGCCCTGGTCGAGGCGCGCGGGACCCGGTACAGGCGGCGCCGGATGGCGGCCGTGTCCGCCTGCGCGGTGTGCGTGCTGGGCGCGGGCGGCGCGCTCGCCGCCGTCGGCCTCGGTACGGGCCCCGGGCAGCGGGAGGTGCCCCCGGCCGCGCCCTCCGCGCCCCGGATCAGCGGGCCGCACGCCGACCGGTCCGGGCCGCAGGGGCTGCCCCCGTCGGGCCCGTCCGGGTCGGTCTTCCCGTCGGGGCCGCCCGAAAGCGGCGTTCCCGGGTTCGGATCGCCCTCCCCCGGCGGCGTTCCCGGCACCGGCGACGGGGCGGGCATCACCGCGACCCCCTCGGCCCCGGACCCGGGAACCAGCGCCCCCGGGGACCCCGGGCTCACCCCGAGCCCCGGCTCCTCCGGGCACTCGGGCTCCCCCGGGCCCTCCCGGTCACCGGGCGGACCGGGCAGCGAAAGCCCGCTCCGGTGACCGCGCTGCACGCCCCGCCGCGGGCCGCGCCGCCCGCCGCCGCGCCCGGGGGCGGTGCGGCGGCGGGTCCCGGGTCGGCGCCCCGACCGCCGGGGCACCGGTCCCCGTACCTCCTCGGCGCGGTCCTCTTCGTCCTCTACGCGCTGCTCTCGGTGCTGCGCTACGAGCGCCTGGAGACCATGTCCTGGGACCTCGGGATATTCGAGCAGGCGATCCGGTCCTACGCCCACCTGCGCGCGCCCGTCGTCGACCTCAAGGGGCCGGGCACCAACGTCCTGGGCGACCACTTCAGCCCGGTCACCGCGCTGCTCGCGCCCCTCTACCGGCTCTTCCCGACCCCGGTCACCCTGCTCCTCGCGCAGGCCGCGCTCTTCGCCCTCTCGGCCGTGCCCGTCGCCCGGGCCGGGGTCCGGCTGCTGGGGCGGGCGCGCGGGCTGGCCGTCGGGGCGGCGTACGGCCTGTCCTGGGGGATCCAGCGGGCCGTCGAGTTCGACTTCCACGAGATCTGCTTCGCGGTCCCGCTGATCGCCTTCGCCCTGGAGGCGCTGCTGCTGCGGCGTTGGCGGGCGGCCCTGCTGTGGGCGCTGCCGCTGGTGCTGGTCAAGGAGGACCTCGGGCTCACGCTCGCCGCGCTGGCCTGCGTGGTCGCCCGGCGGGCCCGGGCGGACGATCCGCGCGCGGCCCGGCTCGCCGTGCTGGCCGCCGCGGCCGGGACGGCCGCGTGCGCGCTGGTCTTCACCGTGGTCATACCGGCCTTCAACACCGCCGGGAGCTACGACTACTGGGCCAAGATGACGGGCGGGGGGCCCGGCGCCGCCCTGGCCGACGGGCTCGACGTCAAACTCGCCACCCTCGGCTGGCTGCTGATCCCCACCACCGGGCTGCTGGCCCCGCGCTCACCGCTGCTGCTGGTGGCCGTGCCCACCCTGGGCTGGCGGTTCCTGTCCGGGGACCCGCACTACTGGTCCACCGACTGGCACTACAGCGCGGTCCTGATGCCGGTCCTCGCGCTGGCCCTCGTCGACGCGGTGGACCGGGCCCGGCGCTCGCCGCGGCCGTGGCTGCGGGCGTACGCGCTCCAGCTGCCCTCCGCGGTGCTGGCCACCGCGCTCGCGCTCACCGTGACGGTGCTGCCGATGGGCCGGCTGGCCGAGCCGGGGACGTACCGGATACCGGACCGGGTGGCGGCGGCCGAGCGGCTCCTCGCGGGCATCCCGGACGGGGCGAGCGTGGAGGCGGACGTCGCGCCGATCGCCCGGCTGACCTCGCGGTGCCGGGTCTTCTGGATCGGCGGCACCCGTGGCCTCGTGCCCGACTGGATCGTCTTCGCGGACACCCCGGGCGACACCGGTGACCCCCGCGCCGAGGCCCGCCGCCTCCACCCGACCGCGGAGTTCGTCCGCACGGACGAAGCCGGCGGCCTCGTCCTGCTCCGCCGGGTCCCGTAGCCGCCGCCTCCCCGCCGGGGGGCGAGGCCGCCCGGGGGCGCCTCAAACGCCGGCGAGGCTGGGATGGTCGGCCCCGCCCGGAGGCTGAAACGGCCGGGCAGGACCAAGGCCAGCTCCGCCGTCCGCCTCAAACGCCGGCGGGGCTGGATTCCCAGCCCCACCGGCCTTTGAGACGCCCACGGCGGGACCGACACTTCCAGCCCCGCCCGGCCGTTCCAACCTCCGGAGGGGTCGACACATCCAGCCTCGCCGGCCTTTGAGACGCCCACGGCGGAGCCGACACATCCAGCCTCGCCGGCGTTTGAGGCGCCCCCGGAGGGCCGACAAGGCTGCGGCCCCGGGACCGGCCCCGAGGGGCAGGGGCCGGGGCCGCGGCCACATCCAGCCCCGCCGGCGATTGAGGCGCCCCCGGAGGGGACGGGCGGCCGCCGCTACGCGGTCACTCGCTGCCGATCGCGTTCAGGACATTCATCCGGCCCGCCCGAAAGGCCGGGACCAGCGCCGCGAAGAGGCCCACGAAGGCCGACCCGGCGAAGACGCCCAGGATCGTCGGCCACGGAATCTCCAGCACCTTAAGGCCCTGGAGCGCCAGCAGCTGCTGCCCGGCGACCCCCCAGCCCATGCCCAGCCCCAGCCCCAGCAGCGCACCGAAGAGGGCGATGACCACCGACTCCAGACGGATCATGCGGCGCAACTGGCGGCGGGAGAGCCCGATGGCCCGCATCAGCCCGATCTCGCGGGTCCGCTCGACCACCGAGAGGGCGAGCGTGTTCACCACGCCCAGCACCGCCACGATGATCGCGAGGGCGAGCAGGCCGTAGACGATGTTGAGCAGCTGGCCGACCTGGTCCTTGAGGCTCTTCTTGTAGTCGGCCTGGTTGCGCACGTCGTACTGCGGGTACGCGGCCATCGCGTCCTTCATGGCGCTGTAGGCGGCGTCCTGCTTCCCGTCCCGGGCCTTGGCGAACATGATCAGGTTCTGCGGCATCTTGTCGGCTGGCACGTACTGGGCCGCCGTCGCGATGCTCGTGTACATCGCGCCCCGGTCGATGCTGCCCTCGTCCGAGGTGATCGCCCCGACCTTGAGCTTGGCGCTCGATCCGGCCTTGAAGGCGACCGTCACCTCGTCACCGAGCTTCAGGCCGTGGTCCTTCGCGTAGCCCTCGCCGACCGACAGCGCGTTCTTCGCGTACGCCCCCGCCAGCTCGCCGGAGACGGTCTTCTTGCGCACGTCCTGGGCGTAGGTCGGGTCGGCGGCGGACAGCGTCTTGTCCTCGGCCCTGCCGTCCGGCGTGGTGATCTTCGCGTCGAGGACCTTGTACGCGGTGACGTGGTCGATGTCGGGGACGGAGCGCAGCGCCTGGTCGGCCTGCGGGAGCACCGGCTGGCCGTTCTGCGACTGGATGATGAAGTCCGCCCCGACCGAGCGGTCGAGCTCGTCGGTGGCGGAGGCCACCATCGAGGAGCCGACCACCGACAGGCAGGCCACCAGCGCCAGGCCGATCATCAGCGCGGCCGCGGTGGCGCCCGTACGGCGCGGATTGCGCAGCGCGTTGCGCTCGGCGAGCCGACCGACCGAGCCGAAGGGCCGCAGCACCGCACCGGCGAGCACCTTGACCACACCACCGGCCAGCAGCGGGCCGATCACGATGAAGCCGATCAGGGTGAGGACCACGCCCAGGCCGAGCCACAGCGACCCGGTGGTCGCCTTGGCGGCGCCCGCGGCGGCGAACAGGGCGGCGCCACCGGTACCGGTGAGGACCAGGCCGATGACCGCGCGGACCACGCCCGCCTTGCGGTCGCCGGGGGTACCGGCGTCGCGCAGGGCGGCCATCGGGGAGACCTTCCCGGCGCGCCGGGCCGGGAGGTAGGCGGAGACGACGGTGACGACGACCCCGAGCAGGATGCCGAGGACCGGGGTGGTCCACAGCACGGTCAGGTCGTCGGTGGACAGGTGCATCCCCATCTGACCCATGAGCTTCATGAGCCCCACGGCCAGGCCGACGCCCGCGCCGACGCCGAGCACCGAGCCGACCACGCCGAGCAGCAGGGCCTCGACGAGGACGGAGCGGTTGACCTGCCCGCGGTCGGCGCCGATGGCGCGCATCAGGCCGATCTCCCGGGTGCGCTGGGCGACCAGCATCGAGAAGGTGTTGAAGATCAGGAAGATGCCGACGAGGAAGGCGATCCCGGCGAAGGCGAGCATGGCGTACTTCATGACGTCGAGGAAGGAACCGACGTCCTTGCGGCCCGCGTCCGCGGACTCCTTGGCGGTCTGCAACTTGTAGGTGCCCGCGCCGACGGCGGCGGCGACGTTCTTCTTCACCTGGTCGTCGCTCACGCCGTCCTCGGCGACGACGTTGACGTGCGTGAAGGAACCGGGGGCGCCGAGCAGGACCTGCTGGGCGGTGGGGGTGTCGAAGTAGACGACGGCCGCGCCCGGGTTGGTCACCGTGAAGGTGGCGATGCCGGTGATCTTCGCGCGCAGGTCACCGGTGAGGGCGATCGTGCGCAGCTCGTCCCCGAGCGCGAGGTGGTGCTTCTTCGCCGTGTCGGCGTCGACCATCACCTCGGTGGGCCCGCGCGGCGCGTGCCCGGAGCTGATCTTCATGGACTTGAGCTCGTTGTCGTTCCAGCTGCCCGCGATGGTCGGGGCGCCGGTCGTCGAGCCCATGTTCTCGTTCTTGGCGTTGACCACGGTCACGGCCATCGAGATGACGCCGCCCTCGGCGGACTTGACGCCCTCGACCTTCTTGATCTGGTCGACGACCGATCCGGCGAGCGCGTCGGGGCGGCCGCGCTGCTGGGTCTCGCCCTCGTCCGCGGCCTCCTTGGGGGTGACCGTGACATCGGCGCTGGTGACCCCGAACAGCTTGTCGAAGGTCGTGTTCATCGTGTCGGTGAAGACGAGCGTGCCGCAGACGAAGGCGACGGAGAGCAGCACGGCTATCGCCGAGAGCGCCATCCGGCCCTTGTGCGCGGCGAAGTTGCGCAGCGAGGTCTTCATGACGGTCATGACGTCCGCCCGCGCGCGTCGAAGTCCTTCATGCGGTCCAGGACCGACTCGGCGGTCGGGTCGAACATCTCGTCCACGATCCGGCCGTCGGCGAGGTAGAGCACCCGGTCCGCGTAGGACGCGGCGACCGGGTCGTGGGTGACCATGACGATCGTCTGGCCCAGCTCGTCGACCGAGCGGCGCAGGAAGCCGAGGACCTCGGCCCCGGCCCGGGAGTCCAGGTTGCCGGTCGGCTCGTCGCCGAAGATGATCTCGGGGCGCGCGGCCAGGGCGCGGGCCACGGCCACGCGCTGCTGCTGGCCGCCGGACAGCTGGGTCGGGCGGTGCCCCAGGCGCCCGGAGAGGCCGACGGTCTCCACGACCCGGTTCAGCCACTCCGCGTCGGGCCTGCGGCCCGCGATGTCCATCGGGAGCGTGATGTTCTCCAGCGCGTTCAGCGTCGGGAGCAGGTTGAACGCCTGGAAGATGAAGCCGATCCGGTCCCGGCGCAGCTGGGTGAGCTTCTTGTCCTTCAACCCGGTGATCTCGGTGTCGGCGAGGTGGATCTGCCCGCTGCTCACCGTGTCGAGACCGGCCAGGCAGTGCATCAGCGTGGACTTGCCGGAGCCCGACGGGCCCATGATCGCGGTGAAGCGGCTGCGGTGGATGTCCACGTCGACGCCGTCGAGGGCGACGACGCGGGTCTCGCCCGTGCCGTAGGCCTTGACGACCTGCCGCGCTCGCGCCGCGACGGCCACATGCCCTCCAGCTCCCCCGTGCCGGGTATCGGTCATTGCGGTTGTCACGGCGCTCTCCTCGGTGTTCTTCCGGACCGGTTCCCGGTCCGCGTCGAAGTCTGTGCGGCGGTGGCGGGCGGCGCCCTGGTGCCAGTGGCCGGATGCATACGGGGGCCAGCCCCACCCCCGTGGGAGCCGCCCCGTGCGGGCCGCCCCCCGCGGCCCGTAGGAACCAGTTAAGAAGCAGGGGGGACTTTCGGCCTCCTCCGTCGGGACGAAAGGCCTCTGCTCCTTACTGGGGAGCACCCCCTAGGGGACGTCCACCCTGTGGGCGAGGGGGCCTGGGGGATACCGCCGGTAGGACCGCGGTGAGATGGTGTTCTCCGCCGATGCGTGCACAGTGAAGGGATCTTGGTGGCTACGGGGGAAGCGGGAACAGGGGCGGGAGCCGACGCCGACGTGGAGACGGGCGGGACCGACGGGGCGCGCGCCCGGCCCCGTACCGCCGTGGTCGCCGCACTGATGCTGACGATGGGTCTGGTCGCCCTCGACAGCACGATCGTGGCCACCGCCGTCCCGCAGATCGTCGGCGACCTCGGCGGCTTCTCCGTCTTCTCCTGGCTCTTCTCCGGCTACCTGCTCGCCGTCACCGTCTCCCTGCCCGTGTACGGGAAGCTGTCCGACACCTTCGGCCGCAAGCCCGTGCTCCTCTTCGGCGTGGCCCTGTTCCTGGTCGGCTCGCTGCTGTGCGCGGCCGCCTGGAACATGGCCGCGCTGATCGCCTTCCGGATCGTCCAGGGCCTGGGCGGCGGCGCCCTCCAGGGCACGGTGCAGACCTTGGCCGCCGACCTCTACCCACTCAAGGAGCGGCCGCGGATCCAGTCCCGTATGTCCACCGTGTGGGCCACCTCGTCCGTCGCCGGTCCCGCGGTCGGCGGGCTGCTCGCCGCCTACGCGGACTGGCGCTGGATCTTCCTGATCAACCTGCCGTTGGGCGGTCTGGCGCTGTGGCTGATCGTCCGGCACCTGGTCGAGCCGGTACGGGCCGCGGGCGCCCGGGGCCGGATCGACTGGGCGGGCGCGCTGGCCGTGTTCGCCTGCGGCGGGCTGCTGCTCTTCGCGCTGGTCCAGGGCGGGGTCGCCTGGCCCTGGCTGTCCGCGCCCTCGCTGGGCCTGCTGGCCGGGAGCGCGGCGCTGGCCGCGGTGGTGGTCCGGGTGGAGCGCCGGGCCGAGGAACCGATACTGCCGGGGTGGGTGTGGCGTCGGCGCACCATCGCGGCCGTCAACCTCGCCATGGCCGCGCTGGGGCTGCTGATGGTGGCCCCGATGGTGTTCATGCCGACGTACGCGCAGGCCGTGCTCGGCCTCGGGCCCATAGGCGCCGGGTTCGTCATGTCGGCGATGACCCTGAGCTGGCCGATATCCGCCGCGTTCAGCCAGCACGTCTACCGGCGCATCGGCTTCCGCGACAGCGCCGTCATCGGGATGTCCCTGGCCGCCGCCGTCCTCTTCTCCTTCACCCTGCTCCCGGCGCACGCCCGGCCCTGGCAGCCCGCGCTGGTCATGCTGGCGCTGGGCTGCGCGCTCGGGTTGTTCCAACTGCCGCTGATGATCGGCGTGCAGTCCACGGTGGGCTGGGCCGAGCGCGGCACCACCACCGCCTCCGTCCTCTTCTCCCGGCAGGTCGGCCAGAGCGTCGGCGCGGCGCTGCTGGGCGCCGTCGCCAACGCCACCATCGCGGCCCGGCTGGCCGACGCCCCGATGGGCGGGCTGCCGGCCCACCTGGACGACGTGTCCAAGGCCCTGGCGGAGCCGGGCGCGCTGCCCGCCGGGGCCGCCGACTACCTGCGGGGCGCGGTGGCCACCGCCGTGGACCACATCTACCTGGGGGCGACCGCGGCCGCGGTGGCGGCGGTGCTGGTCCTGCTCCTGCTCGCGCCGCGCAGGTTCCCGGTGCTGACGGAGGCCCAGGAGCGCGCGGACCGGGCGGAGCGGACGGACCCGGGCGACCCGCGGGGCTGACGTCCCGTCGGCGTGGCGCGCTTGTCATGGACCCGGCTACGCGGTACACCACGGACGGGGACCGAACTGGGGGAAACGACGATGGCCTGGCTACCCGCTCTACTCACGCTCGTGGCCGCGCTCGGCCTGGCCTACTGGGCCCTGCGCGCCCACCCCGGCCTGGTCACCGGCCGCGACGGCAGACTGTCCACGTCCAAGACGCTCGCCGCCGCGTGGACCGGTCTGCTCGTGTGGATGCTGATCGTCCTGCTCGGCTACGGACTCACCCGGGGCATCGGCTACTTCCGCGGCCCCGAGAACCCCTTCGGCCCCCTGACCGACGTCTATCTGCCGCTGCTCGGGGGCCCGTACCTGGCCCTCATCGGGGCCAAGGGCGTGGTCGGCCTGCGCGTGCAGAACGGGCGGCTCTTCAAGCCGGAGAAGCAGCCCGCCCCCGGCGCGCCGCCCGCGCAGCCGCTGCCGATGGGCGAGATCGTCTCCAACGACTCCGGCCAGACCGACCTGATGGACCTCCAGTACGTCGCCTTCAGCATCGTCACGATGCTCTACGTCGCCGCCTTCTTCGTGGCCGACGTGGGCGCGGGCCTGCCGAAGCTGCCGACGGAGATCTGGGCGCTCACCGGGGCCCCGGCCGCGGCCTACCTGCTCAACAAGGTGGCCACCCGGCCCAATCCGGTCATCACCCGCGTCACGCGCTCGGGGGACCGCCTGCTCATCGAGGGCGGCGGCTTCGGTGACGACGCCGTGCACGGCCGGGCCAAGGTCACCATCGGCGCGGAGCCGCAGCAGGAGGCCGACCTGGGCGCCGACGGCTCACTGACCCTGGTCCGCCCGGCTCCCGCCACCGGCCCCGAGGCCCCCTTCACGGTGTACGTCACGGCCCGCGGCCTGCGCAGCGACCCGTACCCCTACGAACCCCCGGCCCCGACCCCCGAGGCGCCTCCCGCGGGTGCCCCGGCCGCAACCCTGGCGGCGGCCCCGGTCGTGGCCCAGCGGACCGCCCCGGCGGACCACCCGGAACCGGAGCCGGAACCGGAGCCGCGGGGCTAGGCGGTTTCCTCCGGATCCCGCCGGTCTCCGACCGACCCTCCGGCGGAGTTCTGGGCGCCCCCGGGGGGCGGGTCAGCGCGCCGACTCCAGCTCGCGCTCCGGCGCGCGTTCCCCCGGCGGCTTCGCGGGGGCCGGGAGGCGGGTGAGGCTCGCCTCCAGGTCGTCCAGGGCGAGCCGGGCCGCGGCGATCCGGTCCCGGACCTCGTCGGCCGGATCGGTGTCGTGCGCGGCGCGCTCCCGCGCCCGGGCGTCGGCCTTCTCCATCTCGCGCGCCTCGTCGAGGGAGTTGAGGACCACCCCGATCAGCACGTTGACCAGGACGAACGAGGCGAGCAGGGCGTAAGAGGCGTAGTAGACGATGCTGAACCGGGAGATCTCCAGCCCGGCCCGGACGGCGTCGGTCAAGCCGTCGAGGGTGGTCAGCAGGAACAGCGTCAGCATGGCCCGTCCGATCGAGCCGAAGTGGCCGGGGTCGGACCCCGCGAAGCAGACCCAGCCCACCATCGCGTACACGTACAGCACCAGCGCCCCGACGAACAGGAAGCTGGCCGTGCCCGGCAGGCTGCGGCCGACCGCGAGCAGCAGGATCCGCAGGTGCGGCAGGAAACGGGCGGTGCGCAGGACGCGGGCCAGCCGCAACAGCCGCAGGAGGGTGGTGTTCTCGCGCAGGAACGGGAGGAAGGCCGAGGCCACGATCACGAGGTCGAAGATGTTCCACGGGTCGCGGAAGAATGCTTTCGGCCGGTCGGCGAAGGCGCCCAGCCGCAGCAGCATCTCGAGGGTGAAGAGGGTCAGGCACGCCTCCTCCGCGAGATGCAGGGCCGGGCCGTACGTCCGGGCGAGCCCGCTGTAGGTCTCCGCCCCCATCAGCCCCGCGTTGATCAGGATGACGGCGAAGACGCCCACCCCGAACCTCGGCGCTTCGGTGATCTTCCGGCAGCGGGCCGCCAGTCCGCTTCTACCGGTCGCGCCCGCGGTCAGGTCCGTCATTTCGCTCCTCGTACAGGTGTCCGCCACTGTCGGCACGGGGCCGCGACCGGGCGGAGCACGAGCGCCCGCGCCGGTCCGTCCCTCCGTCCCTCCGCCCGTCTAACGCCGCGCGGTCGTACGGGTTTCAGCGAAGACCACCGCCGCGCGGGCGGCGACGCGGCCGCCCCGCGGGTACGGATCCGCTAGAGCTCGCCCTTGGTGTGACGGGCGTAGTGGCGCGCCACCCGGGCCCGGTTGCCGCAGAGGGCGGCCACGCACCAGCGCCGCCGCGGGTTCGCCGGCAGGAAGAGCAACGCGCACTCCACCCCCTCGCAGCCGCGGACGTCCGCCACCCGGGGGTCGGTCAGCAGGTCCGCCACCGCCCCGGCCAGCTCCGCCGCGAGCCGACGCCCGGGATCGGTCGCCCGCAGCCGCACGGCCGCGGTGAGCCCTCCGGCCGGCGTCCAGCCGAGCTCGCGGTGGGCCGGGGCCGCGGCCAGGGCCTCGTTCAGCACCCGCAGCGCGCCGACCGGCGGCTCCTCGCCCCGCCGGACCGCCTCCAGCGCCTCCCGCGCGGCCCCCCGCACCGCGTGGACGCGGGCCAGCTCCGCGCCGGTCGCCGGGGCGGCGAGCGGGGTCAGCCGCCCCGGCTGCGCGTCCAGCCAGGCCGCGAGACCCGCCGGGTCGGCGATCAGGTCCCCCACGGCCGGAGTGCTGGTGTTGACGAGGTCCAGGGCCAGCGGCTCGCCGAGGAGCGGAAAGGTCACGGTCATGCCCCCACCCTACCGCCGGACTAATGCATGAGACACCTCTTGACCCATTAGGTCATCTCGGCAAGACTCATGCCACCAAGCCACGGGGAGGCATGTGATGAGCACTCCGCTCAGCGTTTCGGTTCCGCAGGTTCCGCAGGTGCACCAGGTGCACCAGGTCCGCCACGGACACGTCGACGTGCAGGGCGTCCGCGTCTTCTACCGCGAGACCGGCCCCGCCGACGGCCCGGTCCTCCTGCTGCTGCACGGCTTCCCGACCGCCTCGCACCAGTTCCGCCGACTGATGGACGCGCTCGGCACCTCCCACCGCCTGATCGCCCCGGACTACCCCGGCTTCGGGCACACCGAGGCCCCCGAGGGCTTCACCTACACCTTCGACCGGCTCGCGGACATCGTCGAGGGCTTCACCCTGGCCCTCGGCCTCGACCGCTTCGCCCTCTACGTCTTCGACTTCGGCGCCCCGGTCGGCCTGCGCCTCGCCACCCGCGCGCCCGAGCGGATCACCGGCCTCATCGTCCAGAACGGCAACGCCTACGAGGACGGACTCTCCGACATGGCCCGCGAGTTCTCGGGGCTGCG
The DNA here is from genome assembly GCF_042730635.1 of Streptomyces sp. NPDC059917. Lineage (NCBI taxonomy): Bacteria > Bacillati > Actinomycetota > Actinomycetes > Kitasatosporales > Streptomycetaceae > Streptomyces > Streptomyces sp. NPDC059917. The sequence goes on along the minus strand of NZ_JBHWLC010000010.1, from coordinate 44,170 downwards.
CCGCGCGGTACCGGGCCACGAGGAGCAGGTCCGCGGCCTGTTCACGCTCGACGGCACCCGCTTCCAGTACGAGGCGGGCGTCGCCGACCCCGCCCTGCTCTCCCCCGACAGCTGGACCCTGGACCAGCACTTCCTGGACCTGCCCGGCCGCGCCGACGCCCAGGCCGACCTCGCCTTCGACTACGGCAACAACATCACGCTGTACCCGGCCTGGCAGGAATGGCTGCGCGCGCACCGGCCGCCGACGCTCGTCCTGTGGGGCGCCGGCGACCCCTTCTTCCTGCCGGCGGGCGCCAAGGCGTACGCCCGCGACCTCCCGGACGCCGAGGTCCACGTCTTCGAGGGCGCCGGGCACTTCGCCCTGGAGACCCACCTGCCCGAGATCGCCCCGCTGATCGACGGCTTCCTGACCGCCCTGCGGACCGCCTGACCCCGGCGCCGCGGGCCCCGGCGGAGCGTCAGCCCTCGGCCGGGGCCCGGCCCGTCAGGGCCGCCAGGCTGGAGCGGACGTGGTTCATGTGGGCCCGCATCTCCTCCTGCGCCGCCTCGTGCTCCCGCAGGATCCGCTCCGTCTCGCGCACCGTGCGCTCCTCGCGCACCCGCGCCCCGGCCAGCAGCTCCGCCGCCCGCGCCTCCGCGTCCTCCTGGCCGTGCCGGGCGGCCTCCTCCTGCTCCGCGGACTCCCGCCGCGCGTCCGCCAGCCGCGCCTGCGCGTGCCGCTCCAACTCGGCGTGCCGGGCCTCCAGCTCGGCCTCCCGCGCGGCCAGCTCGCGCTCCGCCGCGTCCCGGCGCTCCACGTGGTCCTGCCCCTGGTCCGCCAGCAGCGCCTCGCAGCGGCGCCGGGTCTGCGTCAGGGTCGCCTGCGCCTGGGTCCGCAGGGCCGTCGCGTCCTGGCGGGCCTGCGCGCGGGCGTCGTCCGCCTCGCGCTGGGCGTGCGCCAGGCCCTGACCGGCCCGCACCTCCGTCTGGTCGCGCACCGCGTCCGCGTCCTGGCGGGCCAGGTCCGCCGCACGGTCCGCGTGCGCCTCGGCGGCGCCCTGGATCGCCGACACGTCCGCCCGCGCGTCCGCCCGTACGCTGTCGGCCTCCTCCCGCACCAGCGCCAGGATCCGCCGCGCCCGCTCGCTCAGGTCGTCGTACGTCTGGGGCGCCAGCGAGGCCACCGCCACGGCCAGCCGCTGCGACTCCTCCTCCAACTGGCGCACGAGCGCCGTCAGCCGGGCCACCCGTTCCCACGCCTCGTCACGGCCGCCGGAGAGCCGGGCGAGGTAGCGGTCCACCTCGTCCGTCCGGTAGGCGCGGCCGCGCACGGTCGCGAAACCCTGAGGTCGCGGTGACATGGGTGCACTCATCCTGAAAGCGCCTCTCTCGCGTGGCGTGCGGCTTGTGGCCGATGCGCGTTGATTCCTGCCAAGGATGCGTCATTTACCTACAGAAGCGGCAATGGCCGGGGCGGGGCCCCCGTGGGGGGGGGCGGGCCCCGGGGGGGGGGCCCCCCCCCCGGCCATGCACAAGAGATGCCCACCCGATCTTCGGATCAACCGAGGATCGGGTGATCCTTCCATCGGGTCGTCAGAGCAATCCGTCCCACATCTGCTCCAGCAGCACGGACCACCAGTTCTCCGGCGATGCCAGCGCGGCGCTGTCCAGCGCCGCCAGCTTCATCTGGAAGTCGGTCGTCCAGCGCCCCGCCTGTTCGGGCGTCAGGTGCATGCGCAGCCGCCACATGTACCCCAGCATCGCCAGGCAGCGCGCGAACTGCGGCAGGCTCGAGTTCACGAACTGGGGCGCGACCGTGCCACCGCCCGGGCCCGCCTCGACGGGCACCGCCACGATGTGCGCCGTCCCGTACTGCACGCAGATCGCCTTGCCGAAGTCGCTGCCGACGACCAGGTACGAACCGGCGTCCGGTGCCGGCTGTACCTGCCGCTGCGCGGCCAGCTCCGCCAGCGTCGGCACCGGCTGGCCCGGCACCGCCTGCGCCCAGAAGAACGGACCGAAGTCCACCGGCAGACCCGACCACACCAGCGTCTGCGCCACGATCTCCGGCACTCCCTGACGGGACACCGCGCGCTGCTCGAAGCGGAAGACGCCCTGCGGGCCGAAGGCCTGCGTCAGCTCCGACGCGATCGCCTCCAGCGGGATCGCGGGCTCCAACGGCACCTGCGACAGCGGCGCGCGCACCGGCGCGGGACGCGCCGGACCGTCCGCCACCTGGTGCAGCTCGCCCTGGTGGGTGAGCAGGTGGCGCATGCCCTGCTGGCGGCCCGCGTGGTCGGTGCCGTAGGGCGCCACGCTCGTGATCCGCACCTGCGGCCAGGTCTCCCGGATCATCCGGGCGCAGTAACCGCCGGGCAGCTCACAGGACTCCAGCTCGGTGTGCAGCTCCAGGACCTGCTGCGGGGGCACGCCCATCGCGCGCAGCTCGTGCAGGATCTGCCACTCCGGGTGCGGGGTGCCGGGCGCCGAGCGGCGGATGAGCTGCTGCTCGGAGCCGTCCTGGCCGCGGTAGCGCAGCACGGCCTGATAGCCGGGGCCGACCGTGGGCACCCCGGGCTGCTGCGGCGCGTGCGACTGCGCCTGCGGCGGCTGGGGCGCCTGCGGAACGGGCCCGGGCGGCGCCGGCGGCCGACCCGCGGCGCCCGGACCGGCCAGCATCGTCGCGGCGTGCTGGGCCGCGCCCGCGCCACCACCGGGCGCGCCGGGCGGACCGGGCGGCGCGGGCGGCTGGCTCACGGCCGGACCGGCGAGCATCGTGGCCGCGTGCTGCACGCCACCGGCCCCACCACCCGGGGCACCCGGCGGACCGGGCGGCACGGACGGCTGACCGGCACCGGGCGCACCCGGAGCACCGGGCGGACCCGGCGGCTGGCTCACGGCCGGACCGGCCAACATCGTGGCGGCATGCTGCACCCCACCGGCCCCACCACCCGGGGCACCGGGCGGACCGGGCGGCGCGGACGGCTGACCGGCACCGGGCGCACCCGGAGCACCGGGCGGACCCGGCGGCTGGCTCACGGCCGGACCGGCCAACATCGTGGCCGCGTACTGCGCCTGGCCTCCCCCGCTGCCACCGGGCGCGCCGGGCGGACCCGGCGGCGCGGGCGGCTGGCTCACGGCCGGACCGGCGAGCATCGTCGCGGCGTGCTGCACCCCACCGGCCCCACCACCCGGAGCACCGGGCGGACCGGGCGGCACGGACGGCTGACCGGCACCGGGCGCACCCGGAACGCCGGGCGGACCCGGCGGCACCGACGGCGAGGGCCGGTTCACCCGGGCCTTGCTCGTGGGCGCGTCGGCGATGTCGCTCCCGGGCACGGGGGACGCGGCGCCGGGCGCACCGGGCGCACCGGGAGCCGCGGGCCCGACCGGAGCCGCGGGAGCGGGCGCGGCGGGCGCGGGCGGCGCGGCCGGAGCCGCACCCTGGGCCGGCCGCGGACCGGCGCCCAGCGCCGGGGCGATCGCGGTCGCCGGGAGCTGGCTGCCGCCCGAGAGGAGCTGCGTCTTGGCCTCCGCCGAGACGGCGGGCCGCGGAGCGCCCTCCAGGTCCGTCCCGGACAGCGGCGGCGCGAACACCGTCGCGGGCAGCGGCACGGACACGTCGTCCGACCCCGCGTTCACGTCCGTACCGGCCCACGGCGTCTCCCCGACGGGCCGTGCGGCGGGCGCGGCGGGCGCGGCCGGAGCCGCGGGAACGGCGGGAGCGGGCGCGGGCGCGGCCGGAGCCGGAGCCGGAGCGGCGGGCGCCTCGGCCCGCGGTGCGATCCCCGCCCGGTCCGCCGCCTCCTGCAACCACTCCGGCGGGCTCAGGATGAAGGAGGTCTGCTCCGCGTCGATCCGCTGCGGCGGCACCGACGGTTCCGGCGCGGACGCCGACACCCCGTACTCCTCCTCGTAGCGCCGGATCACCTCGCCCACCGGCAGCCCCGGCCACAGCGTCGCCTCACCGCTGTCCCGCGCGATCACCAGCCGCTGCCGACCACCGGCCGACACCGGGCCGCCCGCCCGGTCCTCGGCCCACACCACGAAACCGAGGCCGAACTCCCGTACCCGCACCTCGCGCTGCTGGTATCCGGGCACGTCCCCGTTGATCCACTCCTCGGCGCGCTCCTGCGCCTGCGCAAACGTCACCACCGCGCCGTCACCCCTCCACCGTTGCCGGAACCGAACGCGCGAATCCGCCGTCCACCATCAGACCGGCCACCGTCTCCAGCTCCGGCGGGTTGCCCGCCAACCGTTCGAGAAAGGCGTCGAAATCGGTACCGCACGGCAGCAACAGACGCTCCACGCGCTCCTGGACCGACCAGCCGTCCCGGTCGCGCGCGTCGTCGTACGGGGAGAACCACACCGAGCCGAGCGCCTCGCCCTTGACCTTCACCGCGATCAGACCGCCCTGCGCGAAGGCCACGCACAGGTAGTCCTTCGTCAGGTGGTCCCGCAGACACTTGTTGACGTACACCAGGTCGTTGACGGCCGCCTCCTCGCGCACCGTGAAGAACGGCTGGTCCACCAGCAGCCCCAGGTCCACGTCCAGCCCGGCCCCGACCGGCGCGCAGCCGCCCGCCGCCTTGAGGAACGAGCGGTACGCCTCCGGCAGCCGGTAGCCGAGGTCCTCCTCGACGCCCTGCACCTGCGCCTCGGACACCGACACCACCGACTTCGGCAGCCCCAGGTGCACCGGGCGGACCTCCTGGAGGGCCCGCGTCCCGCGCTTGTCGTGGTCCACCGGCGCCGTCGCCAGCCCGGCGTGGTGCCGCAGCAGGGCCTTCACCTCGACCGGGACCAGCTCCAGGCGCCGCGAACGGGCCACGTGGTGCCAGGTCCAGCCGTGCGGGGTCGCCACCGGTCCCACGGTGTCCCACAGCTCGTGCCCGGCCGCGTGCATGGCGGCGTTCGCGGACACGTAGTCCGTCAGCCGCAGCTCGTCGACGCCGAAGCCCTCCGGCGGTTCGGCGATCTCCACCGCCGCCCGCGCGTACCGCGCGAAGTCGGGATGACCGTCCCCACCGATCCGCACTCCCTGGGGATGGCGCGCTGCCCGGACCGGGTCCGGGAAGTGCACGACCTGCCCCGAGTACGCGGCGTTGGGTGGCACGGCCTGCTGCCCGAGCCGACCTGTCGTCATGGCGGTAGCCCCCTGCTGGATCTGGCTGGTTCAGCACAGCCTAAGCGGTGCGGCAAGACCGGCACCCTCCCCCGGCCGGGCCCCTGACGGCCGCCCGGGGCCCCCGACCGGGAACATCCGAATTGATACGAATATTCGACCCCGCTTCCGCACCACAGGGGACATTTGACAGGCTGTCCCCGCAGCACGGGGGCGTGCGCGACAGCGGCCCGACAGCGGTCGGCGCCGCGGCCACGGGAGGGAAAGCGCCAGATGCGGAACACGATTGCCAGCACACCGGCCCGCGCGGACCGGCAGAACGGCCCGGCGGGAGACGCACCCGACGGCGCCACCGCGCACACCACCGGCACCGCGGGCGACCCCAGACTGCGGTGGAGCAGCACCGACGGCCCCGCCGTCCCGGTGCTGCGCTTCCGCCGCGACGGCATCCTCCCCACCATCGCCGCCGCCCTCTCCGTCCGCGGCGAGACCCTGACGGGCACCGCGGGCAAGGCCGACCAGCCACCCGTGCTGCACCACCTCGTCCAGGACTTCCTCGACACCCTCACGAGCGGCCAGCGCGAACGTTTCACCGGCCGGTGTCCGGAGGCGATCCTGCTCTCGCGCCACCTCGCCGCCGTCGAGGACGGCCGCAGCCGCCGCGCCTCCCGCAAGCCGCTGACCCCGAACGAGGCCCGCCGCTCGCTCAAGCACGCCAAGATCACCGCCAGCCGCATCCGCGAAGCGGGCGACCCCCTGCACGGCAGCTACGCACCCCCGTGCCGCTCCTGCGACGCGATGCTCGCCCACTTCGGCGTCCGGGCCGTCGACCTCACCGCACCCGCCCCCGAGAAGGCCTGACCCCACGCCGATGACCCCCTCAGCCTCCTACGACCGCTCCTCGGCGACCCGCTTCCCGCAGGCCGTCGACACCGCGCTGCGCACCGCCGGGTGGCAGCCCGGCCGCTGGGACATCAAACAGGCCGAGTACTGGGCCGACTCCCTGCGCGACCACACCACCCCCGCCGGTCACCGGCACACGGTCTTCCCCGCCGCCGTCGAGGCCTGGGCCGAATTCGGCGGGCTCACCGTCACCGCGCACGGTCCGGGCCGCCAAATAGCCCCGACGACCGTCCGCATCGACCCCCTCACCGGGCTGCACCTCGCCCGCACCTTCGCCGACCTGGGCCGCGCCCTGTCCACCCGGCTCTGCCCCCTCGGCACCGAGACCGACGGGGCCTCGCACCTCGCCGTCGACGCCGAGGGCCGCGTCTACTGCGTCGACCACACCGGCGACTGGTACCTCGGCGCGAGCATCGACGAAGCCCTCACCGCCCTCCTCACCGGCCTCCAACCAACCCGCCTCACAACAGCCTGAAACCACCCCCGGCCCCCCTCCAGCCCCGCCGGCGTTTGAGGCGCCCCCGGAGGGACCGGCGGGGGCGGGGGCGGGGGCGTCAGGCCCCCGTCGGCAGTACCGCCGAGACGCGGAAGCCACCGGCTTCGGTCGGGCCCGAGACGAAGACCCCGCCCAGCCCGAGCACCCGCTCCCGCATGCCGACCAGCCCGTTCCCCCCACTGGGCAGCCCCGGCTCGGCCACCCCCGCCTCGCACGGCCCGTTCTCCACCTGCATGGCCACCTCGCCCGCCCGGTGCGCCAGCCGTACGACGACCCGCGCGCCCGGCGCGTGCTTGTGGCAGTTGGTCAGCGCCTCCTGCACCACGCGGTAGGCCGTCTGCTCCACCTCGGCCGCGTACCCCGCGGCCGCCCCCGCCGGCTCCCCGTGCACTTCGAGGTCCACCGCCATCCCGGCCGCCCGGGACTGCCCGACCAGCGCCTCCAGCTCGCCGAGCGAGGGCCCGTCCTCCGCCGCCTTGGCCGGGGCCACCACGGCCCGGGCCGGGGCCGGGGCCGACGAGGAGGCCCGCAGCACCCCGAGCATCTCCCGCAGCTCCGTCAACGCCTGGCGCCCCATGTCACCCACCAGCGCGGCGTTCCGTACCGCCTTCGCCGGGTCCTTCACCGCCACCGCCTCCAGGGCCGCCGCGTGCACCACCATCAGCGAGACCCGGTGGGCCACCACGTCGTGCATCTCGCGGGCGATCCGGGTGCGCTCCTCCGTACGGGCCCACTCGGCCCGTTCCTCCGCCCGGTCCGCCAGCAGCGACAGCTCCCGCTCCAGCGAGTCCGCCCGCTCCTGGAGGCTCTCCATCAGCCGCCGCCGGGCCCCCAGGTAGAGCCCGAACAGCACCGGCGGCACGGTCAGGGCCACCGCCATGAACACCGACAGCACGACGACGAGGAACCCCTCGCCCTCGACGTCCCCGCGCGTGCGCACGTAGGTGACGACGAAGGTCCCCGCCAGCGACATCGACCCCAGCACCACGGTCACCCGGCGCGGCGCCTCGGAGGCGGCCAGGGTGTAGAGCCCCACCACGCCCAGCAGGAACCCCATCGCCGCCGGTGTGATCGCGATCCCGAGCACCACCACGGCCACGGGCCAGCGCCGGCGCACCACCAGCGCGCTCCCGACCAGGACCCCCAGCAGCACCCCGAGCACCGGGGGCGTCCCGGCGTCGCGCGCGAACGCAATCCCCTCGTAGCCGCACTCGGCGGCGGACACCACGCCGAGCCCCACGTCCAGCGCGGCCTCCCGCGGCCGCTCCCACCACCACAACGGCCCGTCCCGCCCGGCGCCGCCCCGCTCTTCCCCCGTCAAGGTCATGCGGCCAGCCTACGCACGGCCCCTCGCGCGCACCCGCGCGAATCCCTGCCTTGAAGTGCTGCCATTTACCGTCGCACGCAGGGCGTCCGGTGCGGCATAGTGGGGGCGGCACAGATCGGGGCCAAAGCAGGAATGTCCAGGTTTGAGTTGATTGACCATCCCCTGTGGTGTAATTGGCAGCACTGAGGCTTTTGGTGCCTTATGTCCGGGTTCGAGTCCTGGCGGGGGAGCCACACGCGTACGGGTCCTGACCTCCTCGGTCGGGACCCGCGTTCGTTCGGGGCCTCCCACCCCCCGGTATCCTTCGTCGGGTCCAGCACCCGAAGCCGAAGGGCCCATCCGTGAGCGCCAATCGCCCGGCAGCCGTCGTCGTACTCGCAGCGGGGGAAGGCACCCGCATGAAGTCGGCGACCCCCAAGGTTCTGCACGAGATCTGCGGGCGGACCCTCGTCGGTCACGTCGTCGCCGCCTCGCGCGAGCTGGACCCCGCGCACCTCGTCGTGGTCGTCGGCCACGCCCGCGAGCAGGTCACCGCCCACCTCGCCACCGTCGACGCCGCCGTCCGCACCGCCGTCCAGCACGAGCAGAACGGCACCGGGCACGCCGTCCGCATGGGCCTCGAAGAGCTCGGCGGAGAGATCACCGGCACGGTCGTCGTCGTCTGCGGCGACACCCCCCTGCTGACCGGCGAGACCCTGGCCCGGCTGACCGCCACGCACGAGGCCGACGGCAACGCCGTCACCGTGCTGACGGCCGAGGTCCCCGACTCCACCGGCTACGGGCGGATCATCCGCGACGCGGCCGGCGCCGTCACCGCCATCGTCGAGCACAAGGACGCCACCGACGACCAGCGCGCGATCCTGGAGATCAACTCCGGGGTCTTCGCCTTCGACGGGGCGCTGCTCAGCGACGCGCTCGGCAAGGTCCGCACGAACAACAGCCAGGGCGAGGAGTACCTCACCGACGTCCTGGAGATCCTGCGCACGGGCGGGCACCGCGTCGGCGCGGCCGTCGGCCCGGACCACCGCGAGATCCTCGGGATCAACAACCGGGTTCAGCTGGCCGAGGCCCGCGCCCTGCTCAACGCGCGCCTGCTGGAGCGGGCCATGCTCGCGGGCGTGACGGTGATCGACCCGACCTCCACCTTCGTCGACGTGACCGTGAGCTTCGGCCAGGACGCGATCGTGCACCCGGGGACCCAGCTCCTCGGCGCCACGCACCTCGCGGAGGGCGCCGAGGTCGGCCCCAACACCCGCCTCAAGGACACCACGGTGGGCGCGGGCGCCCGCGTGGACAACACGGTGGCCGACACGGCCGTGATCGGGGCCGCCGCCTCGGTGGGGCCGTTCGCGTACCTGCGTCCGGGCACGAACCTCGGGGTCAAGTCCAAGGCCGGTACGTACGTCGAGATGAAGAACGCCACGATCGGCGAGGGCACCAAGGTGCCGCACCTCTCCTACGTCGGCGACGCGACCATCGGCGAGTACACGAACATCGGCGCCGCGAGCGTCTTCGTGAACTACGACGGCGAACACAAGCACCACACGGTCGTCGGCTCACACTGCAAGACGGGCTCCGACAACATGTTTGTGGCTCCCGTCACCATCGGGGACGGCGCCTACACGGCGGCCGGATCGGTGATCACGAAGGACGTTCCGCCCGGCGCACTGGCCGTGGCCCGTGGCCAGCAGCGGAATATCGAGGGCTGGGTGGCCCGCAAGCGTCCGGGAAGCGCCGCGGCTCAGGCGGCCCAGTCGGGGGCCACGGAGGGCTCCGACAAGGCCTGAGGGTGAACTGACCGGAAACAGGTGCGCCCGCGACGGCGTACCGTGATAGGTGCACGCAATTCGGCTGGCTCACCGTGTGCGGGACGGACGCACATGGGGGCGAGCAGCTTTCAACACGTCTGAGGAGACTGTGCTGTGACCGGGATCAAGACGACCGGCGAGAAGAAGCTGATGCTCTTCTCCGGCCGCGCCCACCCCGAGCTGGCCGAGGAGGTCGCGCACCAGCTCGGTGTCGGTCTCGTGCCGACCAAGGCTTTCGACTTCGCGAACGGCGAGATCTACGTCCGCTTCCAGGAGTCGGCTCGTGGCGCGGACTGCTTCCTGATCCAGAGCCACACGGCTCCGATCAACAAGTGGATCATGGAGCAGCTGATCATGATCGACGCGCTCAAGCGCGCGTCGGCCCGCTCGATCACCGTGATCGTGCCGTCCTACGGCTACGCCCGTCAGGACAAGAAGCACAAGGGCCGCGAGCCGATCTCGGCCCGCCTGGTCGCGGACCTGCTCAAGACCGCGGGTGCCGACCGCATCCTCACGGTCGACCTGCACACCGACCAGATCCAGGGCTTCTTCGACGGCCCGGTCGACCACCTCTCCGCCCTGTCGGTCCTCGCGGACTACGTCGGCGCCAAGGTGGACCGTTCCAAGCTGACGATCGTCTCGCCGGACGCCGGCCGCGTGCGCGTCGCCGACCGCTGGTGCGACCGCCTCGACGCGCCGCTGGCGATCGTGCACAAGCGCCGCGACAAGGACGTCGCCAACCAGGTGACCGTCCACGAGGTCGTCGGTGAGGTCAAGGGCCGCGTCTGCGTCCTGGTCGACGACATGATCGACACCGGTGGCACCATCTGCGCCGCCGCCGACGCGCTCTTCGCGCACGGCGCGGAGGACGTCATCGTGACGGCCACGCACGGCATCCTGTCGGGCCCGGCCGCGGACCGCCTCAAGAACTCCAAGGTCAGCGAGTTCGTGTTCACGAACACGCTGCCGGACCCCTCGGACCTGGAGCTGGACAAGATCACGGTGCTGTCCATCGCCCCGATGATCGCCCGCGCCGTGCGCGAGGTCTTCGAGGACGGCTCGGTCACCAGCCTGTTCGAAGAGCAGCAGTAGATCCTTTTGGGCCACGGCCTCCCCGCCGGGTACACTCTTCGAGTTGCTCGGCGAGGGAGGCCGTACCTGTTTTCGAACGGGTTGCGGTGCTCCGTTATCGACGCGCTCTTCGTAGCAGGCCGTGATTTCGGCCGGGTGACGTTCGAGTCCAAATTCCGTCATCCCACGAGGAGTGAACATGGCTGAGATCAAGCTTGCCGCCAAGACCCGTACCGACTTCGGCAAGGGCGCGTCCCGCCAGGCCCGTCGCGACGGCTTCGTCCCCGGCGTCATCTACGGCCACGGCACCGAGCCGAAGCACGTCGACGTCGAGGCGCACACCCTGCAGCTCGCGCTGCGCACCGCGAACGTCCTGCTCACCCTGGACATCGCCGGCGGCGGCTCCGAGCTGGTCATCCCGAAGGCCGTGCAGAAGCACCCGCTGAAGCGCTCGATCTCCCACGTCGACTTCCTGATCGTCAAGAAGGGCGAGAAGGTCACCGTCGACGTCGCGATCGTGACCGAGGGCGACCTGGCCGCCGGTGGCAACATGCTGGAGACCCTCCAGAACACCATCTCCGTCGAGGCCGAGGCCACCCACATCCCGACCGAGGTCACCGTCTCCATCGCGGGCCTCGAGGCCGGCGCCACCATCCACGCCAAGGACCTCGTCCTGCCGGCCGGCACCACGCTGGCCGTCGACGGTGACATCGCCGTCCTGCAGGTCGTCGCCCCGCAGGCCGAGGAGCCGGCCGCCGAGAGCACCGAGGCCTGAGCCTCCCCGCTCATCAGTTGCTGACCGACCGCCGTCCGGCTCCACTGGAGCGGGACGGCGGTCGTTTCGTTGAAGGAGCTTTTGATGTCGGACGACACGGCGCCCTGGCTGATCGTGGGTCTGGGCAACCCGGGCGCCGAGTACGCGGGCAACCGGCACAACATCGGGTTCATGGTGGTCGACCTGCTCGCGGAGCGGATGCGCGGGAAGTTCAAGGCGCACAAGGCGCGCGCGCAGGTCGTCGAGGGGCGGATGGGCCCGCCGGGGCCGCTGAACCGGCGCGTGGTGCTGGCGAAGCCGATGTCCTTCATGAACCTGTCGGGCGGACCGGTCACGGCGCTGCGCGACTTCTACAAGGTTCCGCTGGACCGGATCGTGGCGGTCCACGACGAGCTGGACATCGACTACCCGACGCTGCGGCTCAAGCTGGGCGGCGGGGACAACGGGCACAACGGCCTCAAGTCGATGACGAAGTCGATGGGCCCGGACTACCACCGGGTGCGCTGCGGCATCGGTCGTCCGCCGGGCCGGATGCAGGTGGCCGACTTCGTGCTCAAGGACTTCTCCTCCACCGAGCGCAAGGAGCTGGACTGGTTCGTGGACCGGTCGGCGGACGCGGTGGAGTGCCTGCTCCAGGAGGGCCTGGAGCGCGCGCAGTCGACGTACAACTCCTGAGGTGAACGGGCGGGGCCCCCACCGGATCGGATCCGGTGGGGGCCCCGTCGTGCGTACGGGCGTGCTCAGCCGGTGTTGCGCAGGCCGGCGGCGACGCCGTTGACCGTGAGCAGCAGGGCCCGGGCGAGCAGCGGGTCGGCTTCCTCGCCGCGCTCGGCCGCCGCGCGCTGGCGGGCCAGCAGCGAGACCTGGAGGTAGGAGATCGGGTCCAGGTAGGCGTCGCGGACCTCGAAGGTCTGCTGGAGCACCGGCTGGGAGGCGAGCAGCGTGTCGCCGCCGGTGACCCGCAGGACCTCGCGGACGGTCAGCTCGTGCTCGGCCTCGATGCGGGCGAAGACGTGCTTGAGGTGCTCGGGGACGAGCGTGTCGACGTAGTGGCGGGCGATCCGCAGGTCCGTCTTGGCCAGCGTCATCTCGACGTTGGAGAGGAAGTTGCGGAAGAAGTGCCACTTCTGGCCCATCTCCGCGAGCACGTCGTCCTGACCGGCCTCGCGCAGCGCCTTGAGGCCGGAGCCGACGCCGTACCAGCCGGGGACGATCTGGCGGGACTGGGTCCAGCCGAAGACCCACGGGATGGCCCGCAGCCCGTCCAGGCCCGCGCCCGAGTCGGGGCGGCGCGAGGGCCGGGAGCCGAGGTGCAGGTCGGCGAGCTGGTCGACGGGGGTGGCCGCGAAGAAGTACGACGGCAGGTCGGGGTCCTCGACCAGGGCGCGGTAGGCGCCGTGGGCGGCGTCCGAGACCGTGTCCATGGCCGCGTCCCAGCGGGCGAGGGCCTCGTCGGACTGGCGGGGCGCGGTGTGCAGGGCGGAGGCCTGCAGGGTCGCGGCGACGGTCAGTTCGAGGTTCTCGCGGGCCAGCGAGGGGACGAGGTACTTGTCGGAGATGACCTCGCCCTGCTCGGTGACCTTGATCTCGCCCTCCAGCGTGCCCCAGGGCTGGGCGAGGATCGCGTCGTGCGAGGGGCCGCCGCCGCGGCCGACGGTGCCGCCGCGGCCGTGGAAGAGGCGCAGCCGCACGCCGTAGCGGTGGGCGACGTCGCGCAGTCGGCGCTGGGCGCGGTGGATCTCCCACTGGCTGGTGGTGATGCCGCCGAACTTGGAGGAGTCGGAGTAGCCGAGCATGACCTCCTGGACCTCGCCGCGCAGCGAGACGAGGCGCCGGTAGGAGGGGTCGGCGAGCATCTCGTCGAGGATGACGTCGGCGGCGCGCAGCTCGTCGGTGGTCTCCAGCAGCGGGACGATGCCGATCTTGGCCCAGCCCGCGTGCAGGTCGATGAGACCGGCCTCGCGCGCCAGGACGGCCGCGGCGAAGACGTCGTCGGCGCCCTGGCACATCGAGATGATGTAGGACTCGATGACCTCGGGGCCGAACTTCTCGAAGGCGTCCTTGATCGCGCCGAAGACCCCGAGGGTCTTGTGGCCGGCGGCGTCCAGGGGCGCCGGGGTCGGCGCCAGCGGGCGCCGCGAGCGGAGCTCCTTGGCGAGGAGCTTCTGCCGGTAGTCGCGCGGCATGTCCGCGTAGCGCCACGACTCCTCGCCGAGGCGGTCGAAGAGCTGCCCGAGGGCGTGGTGGTGGGCGTCGGCGTGCTCGCGCACGTCCATGGTGGCCAGCTGGAGGCCGAAGGCGGCCAGCGTGCGGATCGTGCGGTCCATGCGGCCGTCGGCGAAGAGCGCGCCGCGGTGCTCGCGCAGCGAGGTCTGGATCAGCGTGAGGTCGGTGAGCAGCTCGGCGGTGCCGAGGTAGTCGCGGCCGTCCTCGTGCGCGGTGCCCTTGGCGAGGCGCTCGCGGGTGTTGACCAGCTTCTGCCGGATGCAGGTGGCCTTGAGCCGGTAGGGCTCCTCGGCGTTGAGGCGCTTGTAGCGGGGGCTGATCTCCGGCAGGCGTTCGAGGTCGGCCTGGAGGGAGGTCAGCAGCTCCTCGGTGGCTCCGGTGTAGCGGATGGAGTTGGAGAGCAGGCCGCGCAGGAAGTCGACCAGTTCGAGGGCGTCGGTGATGCCGTGCTCGTGCTGGAGGATCAGGACGTCGCGGGTGACCTCGGGGGTGACGTTGGGGTTGCCGTCGCGGTCACCGCCGATCCAGGTGCCGAAGGTGAGGGGACGGGTGCCCGGGGGGAGCTCGACGCCGACGCGCTGGAGTTCGGCGGCGAGGTCCTCCAGGACGTCACCGACGGCTCCGGCGTGGAGTTCGTCGAGGTAGTAGATCGCGTTGCGGGCTTCGTCGGCGGGCTCGGGGCGCACCACGCGCAGCTCGTCGGTCTGCCAGACGAGGTCGATGTTCTCGGCGAGGCGCAGGTCGTGGCGGCGCCGGTCACCGGCACCGGTGACCGGCTCCTCCAGCAGGGCGGCGATGCGGCGCAGCTTGTTGAGGACGCTGCGGCGCGCGGCTTCGGTGGGGTGCGCGGTGAAGACGGGGCGCACGTTGAGGTTCTTGACCGTCTCGCGCAGGTGCTCGGGGTCGGCGTCCTTGAGCATGTCCGCGGTACGGGCCAGGAGGCTGCCCTCGGCGGCGCGGTGGGCGCGCAGTTCCTTGCCGCGGTGCACCTGCTCGGTGACGTTGGCGAGGTGGAAGTAGGTGGAGAAGGCGCGCACCAGCTTGGCGGCGGTCTCCAGGTCGGTGTCGCCGAGGAGGGAGGCGGCGGCTTCGCCGTCCGTGCGGGTGAGGGCACGGACGCGTTCGACCAGGTCGAGGAGGTCCTGGCCCTCCTGGCGTACGAGGGTCTCGCCGAGGAGGTCGCCGAGGCGGCGGATGTCCGCGCGCAGCTCCGCGTTGGCCATGTCTGCTGTTGTAACCGTGGCCGGGGTGACGGGGGCCTGGTCAGCACTGCTCACAGGTGCGGCTCCTTGCAGTGTTTCGAGCGCTACTGGGGCGGGGGCCGCCGGAGTGCGCACGGCGGCGCGTGCCCGGACGGCAGTCCGGGGGTACCCCTGCCTGTCGCGCAGCTCGGCTGCCCGTGCGGACCGCGCTGTCCGACGACACCAGGATAGGTGTCCGGGCCAGGTGTCCGGCGCGCCGCTCGACTCCGTCTCGCGATCCGGTCCCGCCGCGGGGGGCGCCAGCGGCGCCGCTCTTGCCGCGGGGCTCACCTTTGCCATACTTACGTCGCCGTAGGTTACGGGTCCGTAGCCGGGCTCCTGCCGACTCCTTCACCCCCCAGGGGACCCCATGACCGTAAGCCCCGATCTGATCGAGGACGCCTCGGCGGACTCCGGATCACCCCATCCTTCCGCCACGCTCGGCGGCGAGAACAAGAGGTCCGTCGAACAGATCGCGCTGCTGCTCTTCATCACCGTGCCCTTCCTGGCGGTGCTGGCGGCGATCCCGCTGGCCTTCGCCTGGGGCGGGGTGAGCTGGCTGGACCTGGGCCTGATGGTGTTCATGTACTTCCTGGCCTGCCACGGGATCACCATCGGTTTCCACCGCTACTTCACGCACGGTTCCTTCAAGGCGAAGCGGCCGCTGCGGATCGCGTTGGCCGTCATGGGCTCGATGGCGGTGGAGGGGCCGCTGGTGCGCTGGGTGGCCGACCACCGCAAGCACCACAAGTACTCCGACCACGAGGGCGACCCGCACTCGCCGTGGCGCTTCGGCGAGACGCTCCCGGCGCTGATGAAGGGCCTGTGGTGGGCCCACATCGGCTGGCTCTTCGACGAGGAGCAGACCAACCAGGCGAAGTACGCCCCGGACCTGATCAAGGACCCGGCGATCCGGCGGATCTCGCGCGACTTCATCTACTGGACGATGCTCTCGCTGGCGATCCCGCCGCTGGTGGGCGGTCTGGTCACGATGTCCTGGTGGGGCGCCTTCACGGCGTTCTTCTGGGGCTCCCTGGTCCGGGTGGCGCTGCTGCACCACGTGACGTGGTCCATCAACTCGATCTGCCACGCGGTGGGCAAGCGCCCCTTCAAGTCCCGCGACCGTTCGGGCAACGTGTGGTGGCTGGCCGTCCTGTCCTGCGGCGAGTCCTGGCACAACCTGCACCACGCCGACCCGACGTCGGCGCGCCACGGCGTGTTGCGCGGGCAGGTCGACTCCAGCGCCCGGCTGATCCGTTGGTTCGAGCTGGCGGGCTGGGCGAGTGACGTCCGCTGGCCGTCGGCGGAACGCATCGACGGCCGGCGCAAGGAAAAGGCGTCGAGCGCGGCATGATGGGTGACGTGGCGATCGACGGCGGTACCCCCAGCAGCGACAAACCCCGGCGGAGCCGTCGGGTCCGGATGACGGGCGCCGAGCGGCGTCAGCAACTGCTGGAAATCGGTCGCACGCTGTTCGCGGAGAAGGGCTTCGAGGGCACGTCGGTGGAGGAGATCGCGGCCAAGGCCGGGGTGTCCAAGCCGGTGGTCTACGAGCACTTCGGCGGCAAGGAGGGCCTGTACGCGGTCGTCGTGGACCGCGAGATGCGCCAGCTGCTGGACGGGGTGACGGGCGCGCTGACGGCCGGGCACCCGCGGGAGCTGCTGGAGCAGGCCGCCTTCGCGCTGCTGGACTACATCGAGTCGTACACGGACGGCTTCCGGATCCTGGTCCGCGATTCGCCGGTGGCGCAGTCGACGGGCACCTTCGCCTCGCTGATCAGCGACATCGCGACGCAGGTCGAGGACATCCTGGGCCTGGAGTTCAAGGCGCGCGGCTTCGATCCCAAGCTGGCGCCGCTGTACGCGCAGGCGCTGGTCGGGATGGTCGCGCTGACCGGGCAGTGGTGGTTGGACGTCCGCAAGCCGAGGAAGGCGGAGGTCGCGGCGCACCTGGTGAACCTGGCCTGGCACGGCCTGGACAAGCTGGAGTCGAAGCCGCGCCTGGTGGGCCACCGCAAGAGCTGACGCCCCCGGGCGCACGCGCGGCGGCGCCCCGTCACCGGTGATCCCGGTGGCGGGGCGCCGCCGCGCGTGGTGGGGGCCGTACGGGCGTCCGCGCGGCCCGCGGGGCGTCAGCGCGCCGGGTCGGGCTCCAGGAACTCCAGCCGGTTGCCGACGGGGTCCTCGGAGTAGAAGCGCCGGTGCCCGGGCAGGTTGTCGTCCCAGACGACGGTGGCGCCGCGGGCGGCGAGCCGCTCCGCGTAGGCCGCTATGCCGGTGACGCGCAGTCCCGGATGGGCCTTGCGGGCCGGGCGGAAGTCCTCCTCGACGCCCAGGTGGAGCTGGACGGGTCCGGCTGCGAACCAGCAGCCGCCGCGCGCCGCGAGGACGGGCGGCTTGGGGATCTCGGTCATGCCGAGCACGTTCCCGTAGTACGCGCGCAGCGCGTCCTCGGAACCGGGCGGTGCGGCGAGCTGGACGTGGTCGACGGCGCTGAGCACGGGGTCAGTTCTCCTTGCGGGCGATGGCGAAGATGCGGCGGAACGGGAAGACGGTGCCGCGCGGACCGGCCGGGTAGGCCGCGCGCAGCAGGTCACGGTAGGCCGCGAGGAACTCCTCCACGGCCACCCGGTCGTCGCCGAGGGCGGTCAGGACGGGTCGCAGCGCGGTCCCCTTGACCCAGTCGAGGACCGGGTCGGGGCCGGTGAGGAGCTGGTAGTACGTGGTCTCCCACACGTCGACGGCGCAGCCGAGCCCGGTGAGGCGCTCCATGTACTCGGCGGGTTCCAGGACGTGGCTGTGGCCGGCGCCGAGCCCGGAGAGCCGGGAGCGCCAGCGCGGGGTGTCGCACAGGGCGTGCAGCAGGGCGTGGCTGGGCGCGGTGAAGTTGCCGGGGATCTGGAAGGCGAAGGTGCCGCCGGGGCGCAGTCCGTTGATCCAGGCGGCGAGCGAGCCGGGGTGGCCGGGCACCCATTGCAGGGCGGCGTTGGAGACGATCAGGTCGTAGCTCTGTTCGGGGAGCCAGTCCGTCAGGTCGGCGGGGGCGAAGTCGAGGGAGCCGCCGCCGGGGGTGGGGCCCGCGTACTCCTCGGTGGCGCGCCGGAGCATCTCCGGGGAGAGGTCGAAGCCGGTGATCGCGGCGTCGGGCCAGCGCTCGGCGAGCAGCGTGGTGACGTTGCCGGGGCCGCAGCCGAGGTCGGCGATGCGGGCGGGGCGGCCGGGTGCGGTGGGGAGCGCCTGGATGCGGCCGAGCAGGTCCAGGAAGGGGCGGGCGCGGTGGTCCGCGTGGCGCAGGTACTGCTGCGGGTCCCACGTCGGGGTGGGCGCGGCGCCCTTGGCCGCGGTGTCGGAATGCATGAACGAGCCTCCCTGCGGATGGTGCGGGTGGAAGCGTCTGGGTTCCGGCCGCTCCATTCCCCATGGTCACTCCGAATATATCTTGATGTCAAGAGACTCGATGACGAGAAACTCCTTGTCAAGAAACTCCTTGTCGAGAGACTTAATATCAAGAGACTTCACGTCGACATACCCCTTACACTGATCGGCATGGAGGACGAGGTCGACCGATTGGTCGCGGCATGGCGGCGCGAGCGCCCTGACCTCGACGTGGAACCGCTCGAAGTGCTCAGCCGCGTGAGTCGGCTCGCGCGCCACCTGGACCGGGCCCGCAGGCTCGCCTTCGCCGAGCACAGCCTGGAGCCGTGGGAGTTCGACGTCCTGACGTCGCTGCGCCGCGCGGGCGCGCCCTACCAGCTCTCCCCCGGGCAGCTGCTGACGCAGACCCTGGTGACCTCGGGCACCATGACCAACCGGATCGACCGGCTCGCGAAGAAGGGTCTGGTCGAGCGACTGCCCGACCCCAACGACCGGCGCGGCGTCCTGGTCCGGCTGACCCCCGAAGGGCGCGACCGCGCCGACCAGGCACTCGCCGGGCTGCTCGCCCAGGAGCGGGCGATCCTGGCCCAGCTGTCCCGGTCCGAGCGCGGCGACCTGGCCTCGCTGCTACGCCAGTTGACCGCTCCGTTCGACAACATCCCCGGCTAGGTCCGCGGGACGCACGCCCGCGCGCCGGGCCAGCGCCACGGCCGCCAGGGTGGAGTGCACCCCGAGCTTGCCCAGCACGTTCTGCATGTGGGTGCGCACCGTGTGCGGGGACAGGAACAGCCGCGCCGCGACGTCCTTGCGGCCCAGGCCCGCCACCATGCAGCGCAGCACCTCGTGTTCGCGCGGGGTCAAGGACTCCACCAGGCGTTCGCTGTCGGTGCGGTGCTTGCGCGCCTGGGTCAACTCCCGCAGCACGCCGGTGAGCAGGGCGGGCGGCAGGTGGGTCTCCTCGCGCAGGACGCCCCGGACCACGGCGAGCAGCCGCGACAGCGAACAGTCCTTCGCCACCCAGCCGGAGGCCCCGGCCTGCAGGGCGTGGGCGGCCCGGCGCGGTTCGTCGCGCTCGGCGAGGACGACCGTACGGACCCCCGGATGCGCCGTGCGCACGGCCGCGACCAGCGCGAGCCCGTCGCCCGGTGGAGCACCGGCGCCGTGCTCCCGCTGCGCGGGGAACGCCCCGGCGGCGCCGGCCGGACCTCCCGGCGCGCCGCTGAGATCGGCGTCGACGAGCAACACGTCGAAGCGGCGCCCCTCGCTGACGCCCCGTTCGAGGCAGCGCAGCGCGGCGGGGCCGCTGCCGGCCGCGGACACGTCCACGTCCGGCTCGGCCGCGAGCGCGGCGGCGAGCGACTCGGCGAAGATGCGGTGATCGTCCACCACGAGAACCCGGATGCGAACCACAGAACCCCCAAGGGTCGGGGAACGGACAACTGCGGGTACGGCGCCCGGACCGGGTGATCCGCAGCTGCCGCGGCCGCCGCCGTGACACCTCTGCACTACCCCGGAGCGGACGTCGTACCCGACTCGTCTCGACCCCTGAATCAACACCGGCCCCCACCGGTGTCACGCATCAGCGTAGGGCCGGGGGCCGCTCGTGGTTGGCCGAATAGCAGAAGTTTTCCGAGGCATTTTCCGGTGCACCGGCCTGTGAGGAGGCTATGCGTGGCTTGATGTCGCCCATCGCTGCGGGCCGGAATCCCGTTTCCGCTTCGGCCCTTGCCACGGGCAGGTGCACGGGGGCATTTCACGCAGCGCGCGCACGCCGGGCGCCCGCGCACAGCGCCCCGCACCCGCGCGCGCCCCACTGCTCGCGCCCCCGGCGCACCGGCGCGCGAAAGCCGCCACCGCGCGGTGCGGTGACGGCTCTCGGAGGGGTGCGACCGGCTGCGCGTCAGCGCTGCGCGAAGGCCCAGGCGTCCGCGACGATGCCCGCCAGGTCCGCGCGGGAGGGGGTCCAGCCGAGGCGCTCCTGCGCCCGGTCCGCGGAGGCGACCAGGACGGCCGGGTCACCGGCCCGGCGCGGGGCCACGACCTCCGGGATCGGGTGCCCGGTGACCTTGCGGACCGTCTCGATGACCTCGCGCACCGAGAAGCCGCTGCCGTTGCCCAGGTTGCAGATCAGGTGCTCGCCGGAGGCCGGCACGGCCACCGCGGCCAGGTGCGCCTCGGCGAGGTCGGCGACGTGGATGTAGTCGCGCACGCAGGTGCCGTCCGGCGTCGGGTAGTCCTCGCCGAACACCGAGATCGACTCCCGCTGCCCGAGGGCGACCTGGAGCACCAGCGGGATCAGGTGGGTCTCGGGGTCGTGGCGCTCGCCGAACTCCTTGTACGCACCGGCCACGTTGAAGTAGCGCAGCGAGACCGCCGTCAGCCCGTGGGCCGCGCACTCGCCGCTGATCATGTGGTCGACGGCCAGCTTCGAGGCGCCGTAGGGGTTGGTCGGCTTGGTCACCGACTCCTCCGTCAGCAGCCCCTCGGTGGGCTCGCCGTAGGTCGCGGCGGTGGAGGAGAAGACGAGCTTCTTCACCCCGGCCCCGCGCATCGCGGTGAGCAGCGCGAGCGTGCCGCCGACGTTGTTGTCCCAGTACTTGCCGGGGTTCACCACGGACTCGCCGACCTGCGAGAAGGCGGCGAAGTGCAGCACCGCGTCGAAGGAGGCGTCGAGGTGGCGGGCGGCGTCCTGGATCCGGCCGTGGACGAGCGTGGCGCCCTGCGGCACACCGGCCTCGAAGCCGGTGGAGAGGTCGTCGAGGATGGTGACCTCGTGTCCGGCCTCCAGCAGATGGGCCGCGACGACGCTGCCCACGTATCCGGCGCCACCGGTGACCAGGTACTTGCTCACTCGCCTACTACCTCTCGAAGTCGCACGGCCGCACATGCGCGCGACCCGTTCCCCCCTGGCTTACCGCATGTCCGCGCCCGTGGGGAAATCGCGCACCCGTCACGGCACCCGGGGCGGACCGGGGACCGGCAGGATCCGGCGTGGGCGGACTAGCCGCGGGCCGCGCGGTCCAGCAGGCCGGTACGGGCGGCCAGCGCGGCCGCTTCCAGGCGGGAGCCCACGCCGAGCTTCATCAGCACCCGCTGCACGTGCGTGCGCGCGGTGCTCGGGGCGATGGCCATACCGGCCGCGATCAGCCGGGTGTCCTCGCCCTCGGCGACCCGGACCAGCACCTCCACCTCGCGCGGGGTGAGCAGCCCGAGCAGCCTGCTGCCCTCGTCGTCCGGCGCGGCGGTGGGGTTGAGCAGTTCCGCGAAGGCGCTCTGGAGCAGCTGCGGCGACACCGCCGCCTCCCCGGCCCGCGCCTTGGCCAGGGCCCGCTCGACGCCCTCGATCCGCTCGTCCTGGCGCACGTACCCGCAGGCACCGGCGGCGAAGGCGGCGGCGATCCCGCGCGGACTGGGCACCGGGCCCAGCACCACCACGGCGATCTGCGGTCTCTCGCGCCGGATCCGCACGATCGGCTCGAAGATCCCCGGCTCGGCGGGGGTGGCGGTGCCCAGCAGGCAGACCTCGGGGGCACGGCTGATCACCAGCTCGGCGGCCCCGGCGGCCGGAGCGGCCGCGGCCAGCACCCGGTGCCCCCGCAGCTTGAGGGCCGAGGCGAGCGCCTCGGCCAACAGCCGGTGATCGTCAACGACCATGACCCGTACGCCCATTGCGGCGCTCACCCCCGACCCTTCTGACCCGGCAAGCTACACGCTTGTTCGACGCCGCGAGGTGGATACGGAACAGAAGCCCCCGTCAGTGGCTCCCACCCCCGAGGGCCTTGACATCCCGCCGCAGGGTCCGGGCGGCGTCGACAAGATCACCGTGAACATCACGGGCGGCCGACCCGCTCCAGCGCCGCTTGCCGCCTCGCCACCAACGCGGCGCGGACTGCGCGGAGTTCCGCTTCCACCCCGGCGGGCACACCCGGCGGCTCGGCGACCCGGAGCACGAGCGCTGGTGTCCGGCCACCCCGCGACAGTGGCTCCTTTAAGCCTGTCCACGCCCGGACGCGCCGCCCTAGCATCGCCCGCGGCCTCAACAGGGGCCTCCAACGAACGGGGAAGGCCACACATGAAGCTCACGATCGAGTCCCAGCTCGCGGCCGTACGGAGCTCCGGCCGGCGTCTGGCGGCCCTCACGGGAGCCATCTGCAGCACGGCCGCCCTGCTCACCGCCGTGGGGACGGTCCCCGCCCACGCCGCCACCTGTTACAACTCGGGCAATCTCCAGACGCTCGGCCCGTCCACCCCGGTGACGGTGAGCAACCGCTACGGCTCCACCACGATCGGCTACCTGTACATCGGCTGGGACAAGACCTCCTTGTGCTCCTACGCCGAGATCGACTGGCTCAACGACGCCAGCGGCCGGAACTGGAGCAACAACGTCTCCGGGGACATCTACCTGAACTGGAACGACCCCGCCCACAACAGCGCCGAGGGCAAGCGTCACTTCAATGCCGGACAGGCCAACTCCTGGGTGTCCTGGTTCATCTACCAGGGCCCCGGCACGGCCTACAAGCCCGGCCGGTCCTTCACCGCCGCCGTCGACAAGGTGAACATCGTCATCACTGCCCCGTGGGGCGGCGCCACCACCTGCACCACGGGGGTCAGGACCGGATCCACCCACGACTTCGGCAGCGGCGGGAACAGCGGCCCCGGCAGCGTCAACTGCAACTACTGACGGAGCCGGGGCGCTCGGGCCGCGCCGCGGAACACGTACGCCGGCGAAGGCCGCGACCCGGTCGGGGAAGAACATCACGCCGAACTGGCAGACCACCGGGTCGAAGCCCCCGGCTCGTCACCCGTAGGGATTCCAGTTCAGGTCGGAGTAGCCGCAGTCCTCGATGCCCGCGGGCGCCACCCGGCACACCTGGAGCTGGATCCAGTCGACGCCGCTGGAATCGTAGAGGTAGGTGCTCTCCTCCGTGGTGTCGCCGACCGCCGTGCGCCACGCGTAGTACTTGGTCCCCGTGCCGGTGCCCGCGATGATCCGGAGCTTGGCGACCCTGCCGTCCACACGGGTGTCGGTCACCTGCATGGAGATCGGATCGACGCGGGACGAGCTGATGAACCTGAAGTCGATCCGGCCGGCGGCGCCGTCGGTCGACGCCACGGCCCGGCTCCCCACCGCCCACGCGGGTCCGCCCATCAGCACCACACCGACGACCGCGCTCGCCACGATGCCGGCCGCCCGCCACACACTCTTCATCAGACTCCCCGATCCACGTCCCGGCCGGGTCGCCCGGCCGAAGTGACGCCTGATCGTACAGACGCGACGCCCCCCGGAAGAAGAGGTCTTCCGGGGGGCGCTCGGTGCCGTCGGCTCGCGGAGCCGGAGGTCAGCCCGTGGTGAAGGACACGAAGAGGTACGACGGGTCAGCGGTCTCCGAGTAGGGCTTGCTGATCAGCGTCTGGGAGATGAAGAACCGCCCGTTGTGGTAGCGGAACTCCGCACCGTTCGGGGACATGCTGGTCTCGGGGCGCCGGATGTTCTTGTCCGCCGGCATCTCCATCAGCAGCGTTTCCTTCATCGTCGCGGTGTCGATGCTGACGACCTGGCCGCCCTTGTTGTAGGGGGGCAGCTTGTAGGCGATGACGTTCGGCCCGTCCATGCGCAGCGGCATGATCGTGTACTGCTCGCCCGCGTCGGCCCGGTCCGTGGTCTGCTTGCCGGTGCTCAGGTCGAAGGACAGCAGCTCGTTGGTACGGCCGTACTGGTCCTTGCCCTGGTGCTGCGCGGCCGGCACGTAGATCTTGCCGTTGCCGACGACCATCTTCTGGCACTGCTCCACCGCGGTGGGAGCGCAACGGACGTCGTAGTTGCCGGAGGAGACCGGGATCCGGGCCTTCAGGGCGCCCGTGTCGTCGAGGACGAAGAGGTCGCTGACCGCGCTGCCGCCCTTGGCCGCGCCGCCCACGTTCGCGCCGACGACCAGCGGCTGGGTGGAGACGATCGCGGCGTAGTCGATGCCCTGCGACATCTTGTACGAGGACTTGGGCGCCCCGGTCGCCGGGTCGAGGTTCTGGGCGAGCAGGTACTGGCTGCCGTACGGGCCGCACTTGCGGATGACCGCGAGGGCCGGGCCACCGGCGTAGCCGAGGTCGTAGCAGCCTTCGCCGTCGACCTTGGCGGGCCACAGGTTCTTGCCGTCGGCGAGGTTCCAGCCCGCGCCGCCCTGGAGGCCGCCCGCGGCGACGGTGTTGCCGCTGAGGGTGATCTCCTTGAACTCCACCGGCTTGTCACCGCTGGTGGCGGCCTTGATGGTGGTCGACCAGGCCAGCTTGCCCGCGTTCAGGTCGATGACGCCGACCTGGTTGCAGCGGGGGTACTTGTTCGCGTCGCTGGCCAGCGCCTCCTTGAAGAGGATCGCGCTCTTGCCGCCGCTGATGTGCGCGGTGGCCCCGCACAGCTCGGCCGGGAGCGCGATGGACCACTTCTGGGCGCCGGTGTTCAGGTCGTAGCCGACGACCTTGGCGACGTCGGACTTCACGTAGAGCGTGTCCGTGACCCAGGAGCCCTCGACGTGCGCGAGGTCGGCGACCTGCGGCTGCGCGAGGTTGACCAGGGTCTTGGCCTTGGTGTTCGCCGGGGCCTTCTCGGTGGCGACCCCGCCACCGGGCTTGTCGCCCCCGCCGCCCGGGCCGGGGCTCTTGCCGTCGGTCGGGCCGTTGGCGACGTCCGTCTTGCCGCCGTCGCCGTCGGAGACGTACCAGAAGCCGCCGCCCACGATCAGGGCGATGGCCACGAGCGCGGCGACCACGATGAGGATCTGGTTGCGCAGGTCGTTGCCGCCCCCGCCCCCGCCGCCACCGCTCGCGGGCGGGGCGTAGGAGGGTGCGGCGGCGGGCGCGGCCGGCGCCGCCTGCGGGTAGCCGTAACCGGGCTGCGGCTGCTGCTGCGGGTAGCCGTAGGCCGGGCCCGGCGGCTGCTGCGGGGGCGCCGGCGGGGCGGGCGGCGCGGCCGGCGGCGGCGCGAAGCCGCCCGGCGGCGGGTCCTGGGGCGCGCCGAAGCCGCCCGACGGGGGCTGGTTCGGCGGGGGCGGCGGGGTACTCATCGGGTGCTACTGCCTCTCGTGGGCGGCCGGGTGGACGACGGGACTACGGACGCGGACACGGTCACTTGCCGAAGACCATCAGGAACTTCTCGTCCTTGCCCTCGCCGGTGATGTGCGTGGAGGACATGAAGAGCCGTCCGTCCGCGAAGGCGATCTGCGGGGTGTAGAAGGAGTTCTCCAGGGGCGCGGCGGGCCCGGACGGGTTGTGCAGCACCGTGGTGGGCTTGCCGCCGCCGAGCGGGACCGAGACGACCTCGCCGCCGGTGGCCTTGTCCGCCGCGCTGTTGTAGGCGTAGAGCTTGCCGCCCTCGGCCTTGAGCGGGACCAGGACGCGCTTGTCGCCGGCCGGGGTGCGCCACTTGGCCTTGCCGGTGCCCATGTCGAAGGCGACCAGCTCGTTGGAGACGCCCTCGGTCGGCAGGACGATCGTGTCGGAGCCCGCGTCGACGACGATGCCCCAGCAGTCCTGGAGCGGCCGGTCGACGATCGGGTCGTCGCAGCGGGGCGTGAACTGGCCCTCGCCGCTGAGCTGCGAGCGCTGCTTGCCGTCGGGGCCGATGACCATGATGGAGCGCAGGCTCTTGTCGCGCTCCTTGACGTCGACGACGAGCGGGTTGACCGAGTAGACCTTGCTGACCTTCCAGCCCTGCGGGAAGCGGTACGTCCAGCTCTTCTGGCCGCTGACCGGGTCGGTGCCCTGGAGCTCCTCGATGCCGTCGGCGCAGGTGGCGACGGCGACGACCTTGCCCTGACCGGCCGCGTAGGAGCCGGGCGAGCAGCCCTCGGGGACGTTGGAGCCGAACAGCCGGTCCCCCGTGCTCACCTTGAAGGCGCTGGCGGCGCCGACGCGACTGGCGGTGACGGTGTCACCGGTGATGGCGAGGCTGGGGGTGACCATGATGTCGAACATCCCCTCCTTGGGGATCTCCTTCGTCCACCCGCCCGCGCCCGTCTTGAGGTCGACCATCTTGAGCTGGTTGCAGCTCGCCTGCTCGGACTCGCCGTTCATGAAGGCCACGACGACCTTGCCGTCGGTGGTGGTCTGGTAGGGGGTGCTGCAGACCTTGGCGGGGAAGTCGAGCTTCCACTTCTGCTTGCCGTCGGTCACGCCGTAGCCGATGAGCGACTTGAAGAGGGACTTGACGACGGTGTCGCCCACGACCCACTGGCCCGTGGCGTCCCCGCCGCCGCCGGGCAGTTCGGTGGCGTTGGTCTTCATCCACAGCACCTTGCCCTCGCCGGGCTTGCGGCCGGAGTTGAGGTCGGCGTCGCTCATGCCGTTGCCGCCCTTGCCGTCGCCCTTGTCGACGGAGGGCGAGCCGGAGGGCTGGGTCACGGGTGCGGAGCTGCCCGCCGCGGCCGGCTTCTTGCCGTCGCCGTCGCCCCCGGCGAAGGCGAAGTACGCGCCGGTGCCGAGCACCAGCGTGACGACCACGGAGGCGGTGACCAGCAGCTGCGTCCGGCCGCGGGG
Organism: Streptomyces sp. NPDC059917; assembly: GCF_042730635.1. Taxonomy (NCBI): domain Bacteria; kingdom Bacillati; phylum Actinomycetota; class Actinomycetes; order Kitasatosporales; family Streptomycetaceae; genus Streptomyces; species Streptomyces sp. NPDC059917. The sequence goes on along the minus strand of NZ_JBHWLC010000010.1, from coordinate 17,318 downwards.
CGGGGTCGGCCCGGCGGGCGGCATCCCGAGCGGCGCGGTCGGGGGCTGCGGATATCCGTAACCGGGCTGCGGCTGCTGGCCGTACGGGCCCTGCGCGGCCGACGGCGGCTGACCGGGCTGCGGCGGCTGACCGGGCTGCTGACCGGGCTGCGGCTGCGCGTACGGGTTGTCGCCCTGCGGCGGGAAACCGTACGCGGAGGGCGGCGGCGGGCCGGGCAGGTGTCCGTAACCGGGAGGTACGGCTGGCTGGTTCGGCGGCGTCGGCGGACTCGGCGGCTCGGTCATCAGCGGTACCTTCGGGGTCGGTCGGGCGTGGGGGATGCCCTTTCTATCACTGCGAACACACGCCGGACGGGCCGGTCCAGCCCCTGTGCCCAAGGGAGGACCGGCCCGTGACGTGGTCGTTATCCGGCCAGTTGGTGCCCGACCGAGGCGGAACCTACGCGTCCTCGGCCAGCTCCAGCCAGCGCATTTCCAACTCGTCCCGGTCTGAGATGAGTTCGCGCAGCTCCGCGTCGAGCTTGGCCACCTTGTCGAAGTCGGTGGCGTTCTCCGCGATCTGAGCGTGCAGGCTCGTCTCGCGGTCCGACATCTTGTTGAGCTGGCGCTCGATCTTCTGGAGCTCCTTCTTCGCGGCGCGCGAGTCGCCGGAGGAGGTGGTCTTCTCCTTGGCGGCGGCCGGGGCGGGCGCGGGCGCCGCCTCGGCGATCATCCGCCGGCGGCGCTCCAGGTACTCGTCCAGGCCGCGCGGCAGCATCCGCAGGCTCCGGTCGCCGAGCAGCGCCATCACGGTGTCGGTGGTGCGCTCGATGAAGAACCGGTCGTGGGAGATCACGATCATCGACCCGGGCCAGCCGTCGAGGAGGTCCTCCAGCTGGGTCAGGGTCTCGATGTCGAGGTCGTTGGTGGGCTCGTCGAGGAAGAGGACGTTGGGCTCGTCCATCAGCAGGCGCAGGATCTGCAGTCGGCGGCGCTCGCCACCGGAGAGGTCGCCGACCGGCGTCCACTGCTTCTCCTTGGTGAAGCCGAACTGCTCGCACAGCTGGCCCGCGGTCATCTCGCGGCCCTTGCCGAGGTCGACCCGGTCGCGCACGCGCTGCACGGCCTCCAGCACCCGCAGGGACGGGTCGAGTTCGCCGACCTCCTGCGAGAGGTAGGCGAGCCGGACCGTCTTGCCGACGGTCACCTTGCCCGCCGCGGGCTGCTCGTCGCCCTGGGTGCGGGCGGCGGTGGCGAGCGCGCGCAGCAGCGAGGTCTTGCCCGCGCCGTTGACGCCGACCAGGCCGACCCGGTCGCCGGGGCCGAGGTGCCAGGTCAGGTGCTGGAGCAGGGTCTTGGGACCGGCCTGGACGGTGACGTCCTCCAGGTCGAAGACCGTCTTGCCCAGGCGCGCGTTGGCGAACTTCATCAGCTCGCTGGTGTCGCGCGGCGGCGGCACGTCGGCGATCAGCTCGTTGGCCGCCTCGATGCGGTAGCGCGGCTTGGAGGTGCGGGCGGGGGCGCCGCGGCGCAGCCAGGCCAGCTCCTTGCGCATCAGGTTCTGCCGCTTGGACTCCTCGGTGGCGGCGATCCTGTCGCGCTCGGCGCGGGCGAAGACGTAGTCGCTGTAGCCGCCCTCGTACTCGTGCACGTCACCGCGCTGCACGTCCCACATGCGGGTGCAGACCTGGTCCAGGAACCACCGGTCGTGGGTCACGCAGACGAGCGCGGAGCGGCGGCTCTGCAGGTGCTGGGCCAGCCAGGAGATGCCCTCGACGTCGAGGTGGTTGGTGGGCTCGTCGAGGACGAGCAGGTCCTGGTCGGCGATCAGGAGCTGCGCGAGCGCGATCCGGCGGCGCTCGCCACCGGAGAGCGGGCCGATGACGGTGTCCAGGCCGTGCTCGAAGCCGGGCAGGTCCAGGCCGCCGAAGAGGCCGGTCAGCACGTCGCGGATCTTCGCGTTGCCCGCCCACTCGTGGTCGGCCATGTCGCCGATGATCTCGTGGCGGATGGTGGCGGCGGGGTCCAGGGAGTCGTGCTGCGTGAGCACGCCCATCCGCAGTCCGCCGTTCTGGGTGACCCGACCGGTGTCGGGCTCCTCCAGCTTCGCGAGCATCCGGATGAGGGTGGTCTTGCCGTCGCCGTTGCGTCCGACGACGCCGATCCGGTCCCCCTCGGACACGCCGAGGGAGATGCCGTCGAGCAGGGTACGGGTTCCGTACACCTTGCTGACTGCCTCGACATTGACCAGATTGACGGCCATCAGACGCGCTCCAGGGAAGGGGGTGGGTCAAGCCCCTCACCCTAACCTTCCCGACCGGGGCCGACCGCTGCGCGAGCGGCCGTGCGGGTGCGCGCGGACCGCGCGGGAGTCCGTACGGGCCCCCGCGCGGTCGGGCGTACGGGCCCCCGCGCCGCCGGTCGGGCTCAGTGCCGGGTGGCGCCCGGGGCCGGGGAGGTGGCCACGCGGGTGGTCCGGCAGGTGCCGGAGGCCGCCAGCGCCTCGGCGACCTTCGCCGCGGACTCGGGGTCCCGCACCAGGAAGGCGGTCGTCGGCCCGGAGCCCGAGACGAGGGCGGCCAGCGCCCCGGCCCCCAGGCCCGCGTCCAGCGTCCGCCCCAGCTGCGGGCGCAGCGAGAGCGCCGCGCCCTGCAGGTCGTTGACCACGGTGGCGGCCAGCGCGTCCGGGTCCCCGGCGGCCAGCGCGGCCAGCAGCCGCGGCGAGGCCTCGGGCACGGGGATGTCCGTACCGGCCTCGGCCGCCAGCCGGTCGAACTCGCGGAACACCGCCGGGGTCGACAGGCCGCCGTCCGCCACGGCGAAGACCCAGTGGAAGATCCCGGACTCCAGCGGGGCGAGCTGCTCGCCCCGTCCGGTGCCGAGCGCGGCGCCGCCCACCAGGCTGAAGGGCACGTCGCTGCCGAGCTCGGCGCAGATCTCCAGCAGCTCGGCCGGTGTGCTCTCCAGGCCCCACAGCAGGTCGCAGGCGAGGAGCGCGCCCGCGCCGTCGGCGCTGCCGCCCGCCATGCCGCCCGCGACGGGGATGTTCTTGGCGATGTGGATGTGGACGGCCGGGTCCAGCCCGTGCCGGGCGGCGAGCAGCTCGGCGGCCCGCGCCGCCAGGTTCGTCCGGTCCAGGGGGACCTGGTCGGCGTCGGGGCCGGAGCAGGTGACGGTGAGGGCGTCGGCCGGGGTGACCGTGACCTCGTCGTAGAGGGAGACGGCCAGGAAGACGTTGGCCAGGTCGTGGAAGCCGTCGGGGCGGGCCGCGCCCACCGCCAGCTGCACGTTGACCTTCGCGGGCACGCGGACCGTGACCGCGCCCGTGACCGCGCCCGTCACCGCCCCGGCGCTCACAGGGCCGCCTGCTCGTGCACCGGCTTGTTCTCCGCGATCCGCGCGAACTCCTCGACCGTGAGCCCCTCGCCACGCGCCTGCGGCGAGATCCCGGCCGCGACCAGCGCGCTCTCGGCGCCCGCGGCGGACCCGGCCCAGCCGGACAGCGCGGCGCGCAGCGTCTTGCGGCGCTGCGCGAAGGCGGCGTCGACCACGGCGAAGACCTCGCGCTTGGAGGCGGTCGTCTTGACCGGCTCCGCCCGGCGGACCAGGGAGACCAGGCCCGAGTCGACGTTGGGCGCGGGCCAGAAGACGTTGCGCCCGATGGACCCGGCGCGCTTGACGTCGCAGTACCAGGCGGCCTTGACCGAGGGCACGCCGTAGACCTTGTTGCCGGGCTTGGCGGCCAGCCGGTCGGCGACCTCCGCCTGCACCATGACCAGCGTCCGCTCGATGGTCGGGAAGCGGTCGAGCATCGTCAGCAGCACCGGCACGGCCACGTTGTACGGCAGGTTGGCGACCAGCGCGGTCGGCGCCGGGCCGGGCAGTTCCTTCACGAGCATCGCGTCGGAGTGCACCAGCGCGAAGCGGTCCGCGCGCGCGGGCATCCGGGCCTCGATGGTCGCGGGCAGCGCGGCCGCCAGCACGTCGTCGATCTCGACGGCGGTGACCCGGTCCGCGGCCTCCAGCAGCGCCAGCGTCAGCGAGCCCAGACCCGGGCCGACCTCGACGACGACGTCGTCGGGCCGCACCTCGGCCGTGCGCACGATCCGGCGCACGGTGTTGGCGTCGATGACGAAGTTCTGCCCCTTCTGCTTCGTCGGCCGCACCCCGAGCACGGTCGCCAGCTCCCGGATGTCGGCCGCGCCGAACAGCGCGTCGCCCCCCTGCGCCGGGGTGGCCTGCGGCGACTGCTCGCCGTCGTGCTTCTCGTTGCCGTGCTCTGCGGTGTCGTGCTCTGCGGTGCTCACCGGTAAAGCCTACGGCCGCAGTGCGGCCACGGACTCGCCCCCCGCTGCACGTAGAGCTTCTTGGCCCGGTAGGTCTGCTCCGCGCCGGTCGCTTCCTGGGCGCGGCCGCTGCCGCCGAGGCTCTGCCAGGTCTGGACGTCGAACTGGTAGAGGCCGCCGTAGGTGCCGGAGGCGTCGGTGGCCGAGGGGCGGCCGCCGGACTCGCACTGGGCCAGCGCGCCCCAGTCCAGGCCGTCGGCCCCGGCGACCGAGTTCGGCAGCGGCCGGGTGCCGACCTTGACCAGCTGGGTGACCGGCTCGCGCAGGGTCTCCTCGGCGATCCGGCGGGGCTTCTGCCGGACCCCGTTGACGCTGCGCAGGCTGTAGGTGACCCGGCGGGCGCCGGGCCGCCCGACGCGCTCGACGACCTCGGTCCCGGCGAACTGCTCCGGGTCCTTCACCTTCTCGATCTCGAACGGGATGCGCTCCTCGCGGACCTCGCGGGTGCCAGTGATGCGCAGCACGGTGACGGTCTGGCCGTCGCGGGGGAAGGAGGCGGCGGGCACGGAGGTGGTGTCCTGGGCGTGCAGGGTGATCCCGGCCTGGTCCAGGGCCTCCTGGACGGTCGCGGCGTTGGTGCGGATGGTGCGTTCGCGGCCGTCGGCCATGAAGGTGACGCTGCGTTCGGTGCGCACGTTCAGGGTGAGGCCGCGGCGCGGTACGGGGGTGGTGCGCGGGGCGGAGAGGTACGCGCCCTCCGCGCGCACGCCGAGCTGGCGCAGCGCGCCGTCCACGGTGGCGGCGGTGGTCCACACCTGGCGCCGTCGGCCGTCGAGGGTGAGCTGGAGGGGGCGGCCGTAGCGGACGACGATCTCGTCGCCGTCGTCGAGGGCGGTGGTGCGGGCGGGTGCGACCAGGTCGTGGGCGCCGACGCCCAGGCCCTCCGCGTCGAGCAGCTCGTCGACGTCGTCGGCGAAGGTGTGCAGGGTCCGGGGCACGCCGTCCACGGTGAGGCGGACCGCCTTGTCGGCGGCGACGAAGGCGGAGGTGCCGCCCGCGAGGAAGGCGACGACCAGGGCCTGCGGGACGATCCGGCGCCAGCTGGCGGTGCCGCGCCCCGCCTTGGTGCCCCGGCGCGCCCGGGTGGCGGTGGCTCCGCCGCGTCTGGCCCGTCGGGATCCGCCGGGCTCGGGGCGGGGCGGGGCGGGCGCGGTGTCCGTGTCGTCCGGCCGGGGGCCCGCGTCGCCCGGCCGGGCGGGCCCGGGAAGCAGCGGCTCGGTCCAGCCCCCGGGGCCGGGGGCCCCCGGCCCCGGGTCGAAGCCGGGGTCCGGGTCGAAGCCGGGGGCGGGGGCGGGGCCTTGGCCGAAGCCGGGGCCCAGGTCGAAGCCGTGGACCGGGGCCGGGCTCGGGTCGAAGCCGGGGCCGAGGTCCAGGCCGGGGCCGCGGCCGTAGTCGTGGCCCGCGCCGTGGTCGGCACCGGATCCGGGGCCGCGGCCGTAGTCGTGGCCCGGGCCGGAGCCGGGGTCGCGGGCGAAGCCGTGCCCGGGGTCGGGGGCGGGAGCGGTACCGGCGCCGATACCGGGGCCGGGGCCGAAGGCGCTGTCGAGGTCGCGTTCGAGGTCGTGGCCCAGGGAGCGTTCGAAGTCGCGGTCGAGGTCGCGTTCGAGTTCGACGAGGTCGAGCTCCAGGTCCAGGGCCAGGGCCAGCTCCGGACCGAAGGCGCCGTCGTCGGCGCCCGGGGCGCCGGGGACGCCCGCGCCCCCGGCGTCGTCGTCGCCCTCCGGCCAGGCCGTCCCGACGGCGCCCACCGACGGCGGCGGCAGCGGGGACCGGCCGCGGGCCCGGCGTCCCGTGGGGCCGTCGGCCTTGCGCCGGCGCGCGGCCCGCCGCTCACCGGCGCGGGGGGCCGGGACGGCCGCGTCCCGCTCGTCCGGGGCGGGGGTCGGGTCGGCGGACAGCGCCGAGTCCAGCCAGCCCGCGGGGGCCGCGGCGTCCGGCTCGTCCCGGCCGCCACGGCGGTGGCCGCCCTGGGTATCGCTCACGACGCTCGCTCCACTGGTCCGGTCCCGTTGGTTCGGGCACGGCACCCTAGCGGAGCGTTCGTCACGCAACAAAGTCGACCCACTACCCAGCGTGTCGCCGGGTGCGGGTCGACCGGCGGTCAGTAGGCGAAGGCGCGGGCCGTGTTCGCCGCCAGTGCGGTGGCCATCGCGTCCTCGTCGATGCCGCGGGCGGCGGCCATCGCACGGACCGTGAGCGGAATCAGGTACGGCGCGTTGGGCCGTCCGCGGTACGGCGCGGGGGTCAGGTACGGCGCGTCCGTCTCGACCAGCAGCAGCTCGGCCGGGGCGATCGCGACCGCTTCCCGCAGCGCCGCCGCGTTCTTGAAGGTGACCGTCCCGGCGAAGGACATGTAGTAGCCGGCGGCCGCGCACTCGCGGGCCATGGCGGCGTCGCCGGAGTAGCAGTGGAAGACGGTCCGCTCGGGCGCGCCCTCCTCCCGCAGCACGCGCAGGACGTCGGCGTGGGCCTCTCGGTCGTGGATGACGAGCGCCTTGCCCCGGCGCTTGGCGATCTCGATGTGCGCGCGGAAGGAACGCTCCTGCGCGGCCATGCCCTCGGGGCCGGTGCGGAAGTGGTCGAGCCCGGTCTCGCCGACCGCCTTGACGTGGTCGAGGGCGGCCAGCGCCTCGATCTCGGCGAGGGCCTCGTCCAGGGCCGCCTCGCCGCCGCCCGGTCGGGCGCCCTGGCGCGACCATCCGTCGGGGTCCCCGTGGACGATGCGGGGCGCTTCGTTCGGGTGGAGGGCGACCGCCGCGTGGACGTTCTCGTACGCGGCCGCGGTCTCGGCCGCCCAGCGCGAGCCCTTCACGTCGCAGCCGACCTGGACGACCGTGGTCACGCCCACCGAGGCCGCCTTGCGCAGCGCCTCCTCGACGGTGCCGCGCTGCATGTCGAGGTGGGTGTGGGAGTCCGCCACCGCGACCCGGAGGGGCTCCGGGAGCGGCGGCGGGGTGTCCCGGTCGTCGTCTTTGCGGCGGGAGCTGGACGGGGTGGCGGGGCTGGCACTCATGCGGCCGATCCTATGACCGGTCGCACGTCCCCCGCCGGGTCGGCCGCCGGGTCGGGCCCGCCGCGCGGCTCAGGCCCCGCGGATGCGCCGCCACAGGCGGCCCAACAGGCCCCTGCCCTCGCTCGCGTCCCGCGCGTCGGGGTCGATGGCGACCGGCCCGGGGGCGTCGTGCAGCCGCGAGCCCTTGCGCGGCTTGGGCATCCGCGACGGGGCGGGAGCGGCGGCGCGGTGATGGTGGTGGTGGAGCTGGTCGAGCATGCCGAGAACCGAGGACACCTGGCCCTCCCGCATGATCCGCACCACGTGCCCGCCGCAGTTCATGCAGGTGGGGTTGGACAGCGGGGACGGGACCCGTTCGCCGCCCTTGACCGTGTAGACGATGAACGGCTGGCCCCTGCCGTCCACGTGGTGCTCGATCTCGTAGGCCTGTTCCCAGCCGTACCCGCACTTCATGCAGGCGAAGGAGTACGCCTCGTGAGCGGTGCGTACGGGCGGCGGGGTGGTCCTGACGGCGGCGACGGTCGGTGCGGTCGCGACCGGCGGGGCCGCGGGAACCGGGGTGTCTGCGATCTCACTCATGCCAGCTCCTCTTGTCCGCTGGTAGTTCACTCACCAGTGGACGCCTGTTCCGGCGGGAGCGCATCAGGCCCTGTCCAGTGTTGGACGGCCTTTGGGCAAGGCATGCCCAAAACGCCCTGTGCCCGGTCTGAGCTTTGCTTTTCAGCCTAGCTCTTTACCGACCTACGGCACCTTTTGTGCCGCATTCTTTGCCGCGACCACCGCGTCGAACACCTCGCGCTTGGGTACGCCGGCCTCGGCGGCGACGGCCGCGATGGCCTCCTTGCGCCGCTCCCCCGCCTCCTCCCTCACGCGCACCCTGCGCACCAGCTCGTCGGCGTCGACGTCACCGGGCGCCGCGGCGGGCGCGCCCTCGACGACCACCGTGATCTCGCCACGGACGCCCTCGGCGGCCCACTCGGCGAGCGCGGCCAGGCCGCCCCGCTTGACCTCTTCGTAGGTCTTGGTCAGCTCGCGGCAGACGGCGGCCCGCCGGTCGGGTCCGAAGACCTCGGCCATCGCGGCCAGGGTGTCGTCGAGGCGGTGCGGGGCCTCGAAGTAGACGAGGGTGCGGCGCTCCCCCTCGACCTCGCGCAGCCGACCGAGGCGCTCGCCGGCCTTGCGCGGCAGGAAGCCCTCGAAGCAGAAGCGGTCCACCGGCAGCCCGGACATGGCCAGCGCGGTCAGGACGGCGGACGGGCCGGGCACGGCCGTCACCTTGATGTCCTTCTCCACGGCGGCGGCGACCAGCCGGTAGCCCGGGTCGGACACCGACGGCATGCCCGCGTCCGTCACGAGGAGGACCCGGGAGCCGGCGAGGAGCGCCTCGACCAGTTCGGGGGTGCGGGCGGACTCGTTGCCCTCGAAGTAGGACAGGACGCGCCCGGTGGTGTGCACGCCGAGGCCCTGGGTCAGGCGGCGCAGCCGCCGGGTGTCCTCGGCGGCGATCACGTCGGCGCGCTCCAGCTCGGTGGCGAGCCGGGGCGGCGCGTCCGCGAGGTCCCCGATCGGGGTGCCGGCGAGGACGAGCACGCCCGCCGCGTCGGTGGTCGGGTGGGTGGCTTCGGTACCTCGGGGCTGCGCAGTGGTCACCCGCACATCCTCTCAGCCCGGGGCCGCGTGCCCCGGCCACTCCCCCCTTGATCGATCCGGTCGCCCCCGCTACTGGGGTTCGCACAGGGCTGTTCCCTACGATGACCCGGTGACCAGTACCGCGACGCCGCAACCCAGCCCCGCCGGGGCCCCGCCCGCGCCGCCCGGTGGCGGCGAGAACGAGCCGCCGACCTGGCTGCGCCGCCTGCGCGGCTTCGGCTACGCACCGCCGGGCGGCCCGGGCGGCGGTGCGGGGCCGCGCGCCGACGTCCGCGACCGCCTGGTGCCGCCGTACGCGAAGCCCTCGGTGGCGCTGTGGACCGCGCTCGGCGTGCCCGCCGCGGCGACCGCGACCTGGCTGCGGGTGCTGGCGTGGGCGGGTCCGCTGCTGGTGGCGCTGGTGGCCGGGGTGCTGCGGTTCGTGCACCTGGGCACCCCGAAGGCGGTGATATTCGACGAGACGTACTACGCCAAGGACGCCTGGGCCACGATCCAGCAGGGCTACGAGGCGACCTGGCCCAAGGACATCGACAAGGCGATCCTGGCCAATCCGGACGGCGTCGTGCTGCCGACCGACCCGGGGTACGTCGTGCACCCGCCCGTCGGCAAGTGGGTGATCGGGCTCGGCGAGTGGATGTTCGGCTTCGATCCCTTCGGCTGGCGCTTCATGACCGCGCTGCTCGGCACCCTGTCGGTGCTGATGCTGTGCCGGATCGGGCGGCGGCTGTTCCGCTCCACCTTCCTGGGCTGCCTGGCGGGCGCCCTGCTGGCGGTGGACGGCCTGCACCTGGTGATGAGCCGGACCGCGCTGCTCGACCTGGTGCTGATGTTCTTCGTGCTCGCCGCCTTCGGGGCGCTGCTGATCGACCGTGACAAGGCCCGGGCCAGACTCGCGGCGGCGCTCCCGGTGGACGACGAGGGCCGCACCAGGCCCGATCCACGGATCGCCGAGACCTTGAAGCTGGGCTGGCGCCCGTACCGGATCCTCGCCGGGGTCAGCCTCGGCCTGGCCTTCGGCACCAAGTGGAACGGCCTGATCGTCCTCGCCTTCTTCGGCGTGCTGACCGTGCTGTGGGACGCCTCCGCGCGCCGCGTCGCGGGCGCGGGCACCCCGTACGCGTCGATGCTGCGCCGGGACGCGCTGCCCGGCTTCCTCTCCACGGTGCCGGTGGCGGTCGCGGTGTACCTGGCCTCCTGGACGGGCTGGATCCTGAGCCCGGACAACGGCAAGGGCGGCTACTTCCGCGACTGGGCGCGCACCCAGGACCAGGGCAGCTCGATGTCCTTCCTGCCGGAGTGGCTGCGCAGCCTGTGGCACTACGAGACGGCCGTCTACGACTTCCACGTCGGCCTGACCTCGGGCCACACCTACCAGTCCAACCCCTGGAGCTGGCTGGTCCTGGGCCGCCCGGTCTCGTACTACTACGAGTCCCCCGCCCCCGGCACCGACGGCTGCCCGGCGACCGCGGCGGGCAAGTGCGCCCGCGAGGTCCTGGCGATGGGCACCCCGCTGCTGTGGTGGGCGGGCTGCTTCGCCCTGCTGTACGTGCTGTGGCGCTGGCTCTTCCGCCGCGACTGGCGGGCCGGCGCCATCGCCTGCGCGCTGGCCGCGGGTCTGCTGCCCTGGTTCAACTACCAGGAGCGGACCATCTTCTACTTCTACGCGGTCGTCTTCGTCCCGTACCTGTGCCTGGCGGTGGCGATGATGATCGGCGCCCTGCTGGGCCCGGCGGGCTCCTCGGAACGCCGCCGGGCGGTGGGCGCGATCGGAGCGGGCGTCCTGGTCCTGCTGATCGTGTGGAACTTCATCTACTTCTGGCCGATCTACACCGGCCAGTCCATCCCCATGGACTCCTGGCGCGGCCGCATGTGGCTGGACACCTGGGTGTAGCACGGCGGCGCCACGGGCGGGGGTCGGCTGGACAGCCGCCCCCCGCCCGCCCAGCATGTTCAAACAGAAGTTACTCCTGGGGAGGGGCTGTATGAACGGGGCGGCGAAGGGTGCCATCGTCGGCGGGGTGTTCCTGACCATGGTCGGGGCGGCCGGGTACGGGGTGTACACGCTGGTAGGCGAGGAGGGCGGCGGCGCAGCGGGCGGCGGAACGGAGACCCGGACGGAGCGCCGGACCGGGCCGCCCGACGCCGCGGAGACCGCCGCGGCGGCCAAGGCGTTCCTCGCGGCGTGGGCGGCCGGGGACGAGCGGGCCGCGGCGGACCTGACGAACAATCCGGCGCTCGCGCAGCCCGCGGTGGGCGAGTTCAGGACCAAGGCGTACGTGTCGAAGGCCGTCATCACCCCGGGTACGCCGACGGGGACCACCGTCCCCTACACGGTCGCGGCCGAGGTCACCTTCGAGGGGGTCACCAAGCCCCTGGCGTACGAGTCCAAGCTGACCGTGGTCCGCGGGCTGACCACCGGGAAGGCGCTCGTCGACTGGCAGCCCTCGGTGCTCCACCCGCAGCTCCAGCGGGACGAGAAGCTGCGCACGGGCGCGGCCGCGGCCGCGCCCGTCAAGGCGGTGGACCGGGACGGCCAGGAGCTGACGGCGCAGAAGTACCCCTCGCTCAAGCCGGTGCTGGAGCAGCTGCGCAAGACGTACGGGCAGGCCGTGGGCGGCAAGCCCGGCGTCGAGACCTGGATCGAACCGGCCGCGCGGGACGCGCCCAAGCGGGTCCTGCTCACGCTGTCGGAGGGCGCGCCCGGCCTGCTGAAGACCGTGCTCGACGCGGACGTGCAGGCGGCCGCCGAGAAGGCGGTCGCGGCCTATCCGGAGTCCTCGGTGGTCGCGGTCCAGCCGAGCACGGGGCACGTCCTGGCGGTCGCCAACAACCGCGCGGACGGCTTCGACGCGGCCCTCCTCGGCACCCGGGCGCCCGGTTCCACGCTGAAGGTCCTGACGGCCGCGATGCTGATCGACCGGGGTGTGGTGAGCGCGGACAAGCCGGTGGAGTGTCCCAAGACGGTCTCCGGGGGCGGCCGGTCCTTCCACAACCTGGAGAACATGGAGCTCAAGGGCGCGAGCTTCGCGACCGACTTCGCCGTCTCGTGCAACACGGCCTTCATAGGCCAGATGAAGGCCGTCGGCGACGAGTCCGCGCTGGCGGACGAGGCGCGCCGGGTCTTCGGGCTCGGGCTGGAGTGGAAGGCGGGCGTCCCGGTCTTCGACGGTGACGTGCCGGCGGCCTCGGGGCCGGAGGCGGCCGCCGCGTACATAGGCCAGGGCCGGGTGCGGATGAGCCCGCTGAACATCGCCTCCGTCACGGCGACGGCGAGGACGGGGGTCTTCCGCCAGCCGGTGATCGTCGAGGAGGGCGTCGGGGATCGCGTACTGGCCCGGGCCGAGCGGCAGATGCGGTCGGGGACCTCGCGCCAGCTGGTCCAGATGATGCGTCAGACCGCGGCCAGCGGGACGGCGGCGGGGGTGATGTCCTCGGTCGGCGGGGACAAGGGGGCCAAGACCGGCTCGGCCGAGGTCGACGGCTCGGCCGCCCCGGACAGCTGGTTCACCGGCTTCAGCGACGACGTGGCGGCCGCGGCCATGGTCCAATCCGGCGGCCACGGCATCGACGCGGCGGGCCCCTTGGTGGCCCGCGTCCTGAACGCCGACTAGCCCGCGCGCCTCAAGCCCCGCCGGCGCTTGAGGCGCGGCACCGGACGAGGCCGACCCCGGGCCGCGCACATGAAGCCCCGCCGGCGCTTGAGGCGCGGCACCGGACGAGGCCGACCCCGCGCCGCGCACACCAAGCCCCGCCGGCGCTTGAGGCGCGGCACCGGCCCGGGCCGACCCCGGGCCGCGGGCATCGGGCCCCGCCGGGGGCTAAAGGGTCGAGCGGACCGCGCGGACCAGCGCCTGCGCTCGCGGGTCGGCCGTCACCGAGGCGGCCAGGGCGTTGGTGACGTAGCCGAAGGCGACCCCGGCCTCGGGGTCCGCGAAGCCCAGGGAGCCGCCCCGCCCGGGGTGCCCGAAGGACGCCGGGGACAGCAGCGGCGACGCCGGCCCGTGCAGCATGTACCCCGGCCCGAAGCGCGTGTCGACCACCAGCACCCGGTCCGGCCCCGCGGACAGCTCCCGCCCCGCCAGCGCCACCGTCTCCGGGGCGAACAACCGCTCCCGCCCCTCCACCTCCCCGAGCGTGGCCGCGTAGAAGCCGGCCAGCGCACGGGCCGTACCGATCCCCGTGGACCCGGGCAGCTCGGCCGCCCGGTACCCGGGGTCGTTCTCGTCCGGCAGCGGGGTGATCGCGGCGAAGGCGCGCCGCGTGAGGGAGTCGGGGTCGGCGTAGGCCTCGGAGACGTTCCGCTTGGGCCGGGTCCGCAGCCCGCCCGTGGTCCGCGGCGCCTCCAGCGCCGCGCTCCGCCCCACCCGGTGCGCCGCCGCCTCCGGCAGCCCGATCCAGAAGTCCAGCCCGCGCGGCCCGGTGACCTCCTCGGCCAGCCACTTGCCCAGCGAGGCCCCGGTGACCCGCAGCACCAGCTCGCCGAGCAGCCAGCTGAAGGTGTGGGGGTGGTAGCCGTGCTCCGTACCGGGCGCCCAGAAGGCGCTCTGCCCGGCGACGGCCCGCGGCCCCGAGCTCCCGTCGGTGGCCTCGGCGGGGCTCAGCGGGCGGTCCAGCGCCGGTACGCCCGTACGGTGCGAGAGCAGGTCGCGGACCAGGGCCCGCTCCTTGCCGCCCGCCTTGAACTCCGGCCAGTACTCCGCCACCGGCGCGTCCAGGTCGAGCAGCCCCCGCTGGTGCAGGAGCAGCGGAACGGCGGCGGCGACGCCCTTGGTGGCGGAGCGGACGATCTGCGCGGTGTCCCGCTCCCAGGGCGCCGCGTCCGCGCCGGTGGCGTCCGCGTCCCGGACGCCGCCCCACAGGTCGACGACCTTGCGGCCGTCGCGGTAGACGGCGACGGCCGCGCCCCGGTCCCCGAGCACCTCGAAGTTGCGCACGAAAGCGTCCCGGACCGGTTCGAAACCGTCCGCCACCTCACCCTGAATGTTCACGAGCGGTGCAACGCCCGAACACGCGTGCTTATGCCACGGACCGCTCAGGCAACGGACACCGAGCGCGGGTCGAAGCCGAAGGGCAGCTCCAGCCGGTGCGCCCGCATCAGCTCCTCGTCGCACAGCAGGTCCTGGGTGCGTCCGTCGGCCGCGATGACCCCCTCGCTGAGGATCACGGCGCGGGAGCACAGTTCGAGGGCGTACGGCAGGTCGTGGGTGACCATCAGCACGGTGACGTCCAGCGAGCGCAGGACGTCGGCCAGCTCGCGCCGCGAGGCCGGGTCCAGGTTGGACGAGGGCTCGTCCAGGACCAGGATCTCCGGCTCCATGGCCAGCACGGTCGCGACGGCGACCCGGCGGCGCTGCCCGAAGGAGAGGTGGTGCGGCGGGCGGTCGGCGAAGTCGGCCATGCCGACCTGTTCCAGGGCGCCCCGCACCCGGCTCTCCAGCGCCGCGCCGCGCAGTCCGGCGGCGGCCGGGCCGAAGGCGACGTCCTCGCGCACGGTCGGCATGAAGAGCTGGTCGTCGGGGTCCTGGAAGACGATCCCGACCCGGCGCCGGATCTCGGCGAAGTTCCGCTTCCGCACGGGCAGCCCGGCGACGGTGACGGAGCCGACCCCGCCGGTCAGGATGCCGTTGAGGTGCAGGACGAGCGTGGTCTTGCCCGCGCCGTTGGGCCCGAGCAGCGCGACGCGCTCCCCGCGCCCGACGGTCAGGTCGACCCCGAAGAGGGCCTGGTGCCCGTCGGGATAGGCGTAGGCGAGCCCGGACACTTCGAGGGAGGGCACGTCGGTGGCGGCGGAGGCGGGAACGGCAGGGGTCACAGGGTCCATCCCATCAGACAGACGGCCAGGGCCGTCACCGGGAGCACGGCCGCGTACGCCCACTGGGCGCGGGTGGCGCTCACCTCGTCGATCACCGGCATGGAACCGGCGTAGCCGCGGCTGACCATCGCCAGGTAGACGCGCTCGCCGCGCTCGTAGGAGCGGATGAAGAGCGCGCCCGCGGTCTTGGCGAGCACGCCCCAGTGCCGTACGCCGCTGGCCTCGAAGCCGCGGGAGCGGCGGGCGATCGTCATCCGGCGCAGTTCGTCGCTGATCACGTCGCCGTAGCGGATCATGAACGAGGCGATCTGGACGAGCAGGGGCGGCAGCTTGAGCTGCTGGAGGCCCAGCAGCAGCGCCCGCAGCTCGGTGGTGGAGGCGAGCAGGACGGACGCGGCGACGCCGAGGGTGCCCTTGGCCAGTACGTTCCACGCGCCCCACAGGCCCGAGACGCTCAGCGACATGCCGAGCACCTCGACCCGCTCGCCCTGGGCCACGAAGGGCATCAGGACGGCGAAGGCGACGAAGGGGACCTCGATCAGCATCCGCTTGAGGAGGAACCCGGCGGGGATCCGGGCCGCCGCGGCCACCCCCGCGAGCAGGACGGCGTAGAGGCCGAAGGCCCACACCGCCTCGCGCGGGGTGGACACCACGACCACGACGAAGCAGAACGCGGCGGCGAGCTTGCAGTGCGGCGGCAGCGCGTGGACGGAGGTGTGTCCGTGCCGGAAGAGCTTGTGGGCGTGGCCCGCGCCCATGTCAGAGCGCCGCGGACGCGGCGGTGCGGTCGTCGGCGCCGTGGTCCTCGGCGCGGCGGCGGCGCACGGCCCAGAAGACGCCGGAGCCGACCGCGACGGTCGCGCCGACGCCGATGACCCCGGCGAGGCCGCCGGACAGGCGCGCGTCGCCGACGTCCTTGACGCCGTAGTCGGCGAGCGGGGAGTCGGCGGCGGCGTGCTCGGTGACCTTCTGGTCGATGCCCTGGTCGGCGGCGACCTTCTCCAGGCCGTCCGGGCTGGAGGAGGCGTAGAAGGAGACGAACCCGGCCAGCAGCAGGGCGGTGACCAGGCCGGTCGCCCAGATCTTGCGGTTCGGGCGGGTGGTGGCCGGGGCCGCGACCGGGGCGGCGGCGGGCGCGTCGACGAGCCGGCCGTCCACGCGCAGCTTGAGCGGGGTGACCAGGGAGCCGGCGCCGTGGACCAGGTCGGGGCGGACGGCGAGGACGGCGCCGACGGTGAGCGCGGTGATCGCCGCCTCGCCGATGCCGATCAGCACGTGGACGCCGACCATCGCGGTGAAGACCTTGCCGACGGGCACGTCGGTGGTGCCGCCGAGGGCGTAGAGCAGGGTGAACATGCCGGCGGCGGCCGGGACCGAGAGGAGCGCGCCGGTGAAGGCTGCGGCGGTCACCGAGCGGCGGGTGTCGGGGAGGATCTTGACCAGGCCGCGGAAGACGGCGTAGGCGACGATCACCGTGACCACGGCCATGTTCATGACGTTCACGCCGAGCGCGGTCAGGCCGCCGTCGGCGAAGAGGAGGCCCTGCATCAGCAGCACCACCGAGACGCAGAGCACCCCGGTGTAGGGGCCGACCAGGACCGCGGCGAGCGCACCGCCCAGGAGGTGGCCGCTGGTACCGGCGGCGACCGGGAAGTTGAGCATCTGGACGGAGAAGATGAAGGCGGCGACGAGCCCGGCGAGCGGCGCGGTGCGCTCGTCCAGTTCCCGGCGCGCTCCGCGCAGGCTGACGGCGACGGCGCCCGCGGCGGCGACTCCGGCGGCTATCGAGACGGGGGCGTTGATGAAGCCGTCGGGCACATGCATGGGCGCTGCTCCGCTTCCTGCGGTGATCTTGCGGTGAACGGCCGGATTCCCCGGCCGTTCGAGAACCTTTCAAGAGTAGTGCCCAGTTGCGAATGGTTGGCAAGAGCGTGCGCACCACAAAAGGCGTCTCGCATGTTCGTCGGAATATGCGATTCTGGGGTGAATACGGACGCATATGTTCCGCTTTTGAGGAGACCGGTCGATGTCTGCCACCGCCGAGAATCCCCGCGCGACCGCCGTCGCCACGCCCGACGCCCCCGTCGAGGTACGGGTCACCGCACGCGTGATCACCGACGATCCCCTCTACCGCAAGATCCCCGTCTCCCTGCGCTTCGCCCCCGACGAACCCCTGGCCGTCCGGATCGTCTTCCCGGCGGACCTCTCCCCCGAGGGCACCGACAACGAGTGGGTCTTCCCCCGCGCCCTGCTGGAGGCCGGCCTCCAGGCCCCGACCGGCAGCGGCGACGTCCGCGTCTGGCCGTGCGGGCGGGTGCAGGCGGTCGTCGAGTTCCACTCGCCCGAAGGGGTCGCCGTCGTCCAGTTCGACATCGCGGCGCTGCGCCGCTTCCTGCGCCGTACGTACGCGCCCCTCACCCGGTAGGCCCATCCGCACCGCGACGCTCGCGTCACGGAGCACCGCACCGCGGCGGATACGGCGAAGGGCCCGGCCCCGCACCCCCGATCGGGGGTGCGG